>DHOF01000129.1 GCA_002411615.1 Ruminococcaceae bacterium UBA5397 | reverse complement strand
TGAAATGATTGAGAGGGAAGATAATGAAACAAATTTATGCAAATTTAATTAAAAAAGATCTTAAAACATTAAATCAAGTACCGCTTAGAATTAGAGACGAAGTTAAAAAAATTTTAAAAGAAGATGGACATATAAAATGAGTTTGAAGGGAATCGATGTATCGGCTCACAATGGAGAGATCGATTGGCAATTAGTAAAAAGTGAGGGAATCGATTTTGCCATTATTCGTGCGGGATATGGAAATGATCTGAGCCAGAAGGATTGTTTCTTTGATCGGAATATGTTGGGAGCACTGCGCGCGGGAATTCCTGTTGGATGCTATTGGTTTAGCTATGCTACCTCTCTATCGGATGCGCAAAAAGAAGCGAAAACTTGCTTGACGGTTCTGAAACCGTATCAGGATCAGATTACATGGCCTGTGTTCTTTGATTACGAATATGATTCGGTTCGCTATTCCCGGGAGCAGGGGGTTGAGCCCGACAAAACACTTGTTACTGATATGGCGGCTGCATTTCTGGATGCGATCGCTTCTGCGGGGTATCAGGCGGGTAATTATTCAAATTTGGATTACTGCCGAAATTGGTTTGATCTAAATAGATTAGCGAATTATCCTTTATGGTTTGCGCAGTATGATGTGAATTCTCCAAGTATTCCCTGTGCGCTTTGGCAGTTTGGAGGGACTTCCGTCGCAGGCTGCAGGGGCAATGTTGATACAAACATTGCTTATTCAAATTTTGGAAATAGCACAGCACCGGTTTCAGTTGAGCCTTCCTCTTCTAAAATGGAAAAAGTTGGCGTAAAGTACCGTGTAAGGATTCGGGAAAGCGGCTGGCTGCCAGAAGTAAACAATCTTTCGGATTTTGCCGGAATCGAGGGGCAGGCAATTACTGATCTTGCGATTGGAGTTGACTGTGGCTCTATTCGATACCGGGTTCATACAAAAGACGGAAACTGGCTGCCTGAAGTTAGTGGTTATGATACAAATGACTTTGAAAATGGATATGCAGGAAATGGTACACCGATTGACGCAGTGGCTGTTTATTATGAGACACCTAATTCTATTCGGCCTTACAGAAAAGCCTGCTACCGGGTTTCTCCGCTCAACCGTGGCTATTATGACTGGCAGCAGGACAATGAGATGAAAAATGGTGAAGACGGCTATGCGGGCAGCTTTGGAGAAAAGATTGACCGATTCCAGATCACGGTCCAATAAGGGAGGTGATGGGAATGCCAACCGAAGTAGTAGTTGCGCTGATTGCCTTTTTGGGAACAGCAGTCGGCAGTTGGAGTGGAATTCGAGCCGCCAACAAATTGGTGGATTTTCGTTTGCAGAAACTGGAAGAGAAAGTCGCAAAACATAATCAGGTCGTCGAGCGTACTTATAGATTGGAAGAACAGATGAAAGCCGCAAATCATAGAATTAGTGGTTTGGAAGATAAGGAGGATTATGATGAACATGACTGAATTTTTAAGTTGGAGTTTTTTGGCAACGTTTGTGGGTGCAGCAGCTGTAACAAGTTTGCTGACGCAGTTTTTAAAAAACATTGGAGTACTGAGCAAAATGCCAACGCAGGCACTTAGCTATTTAATTGCGCTCTTTGTGCTGCTGATTTCTACCGCGGCAACGGGAGGGTTTTTACAGCCGTGGACGGTTTGGGCTTTAATCCCGTTTAATGCGGTATTAGTCTCGACTTCCAGCAACGGAGCCTATCAGGCGATTGTTAGGACAAAAGGAAAATCATAAAATGATTGTCAAATGGTAAAGGTTTTGTAGATTAAATAAGAAGCGCGGGCTTTCTGCTTATAATAGCAAAAAGTCCGCGCTTCTTTTACTTCATGCAAATGAGAGGAATTATTTCCAGTAATCCAGATCGTCAGGATTGAGACCAACATCTGCAGCATGGAATACCGGATTTTTCCAGCCTTTTTTTGTTTTTCATAGTCTTTGCAGGCTTTAACAGCAACATTACTGAGCGCTACACAAGCCGGCAGATTAATCATACACATGATTGCCATCATAATATCGGCAAGATCCCATGCGGCTGCCATTGGCAGAGTTGCACCAATCAAAACAACAAAGGAACAGAACAGCCGAAATCCGACCATGAATTTTTTGCTGGGCGTTTTGCGATGGATAAAAGTAAGGCAGTTATCTACATAGAAAAGGTTTCCTAAAAGTGTTGTAAAGGCGAAAAGTACCATTGCAATTGTAACAAAAATTGGTCCGAATGCGCCGAGAACACTCGAAACAGCCTGTTGTACATAAGGGGCACCTGCAAGCTCTTTGGTTGATGTAATGCCGGAGCAGAGGCACATAAAAGCGGTTGCGGTGCAGAGCAAAAGAGTGTCAATAAAGACGGAAAGGACTTGAACAAGCCCTTGTTTAACAGGGTGAGAAACATCGGCAGCAGCGGCTGCGTTTGGAGCAGAACCTACACCGGCTTCATTGGAATAAAGTCCGCGCTTAATTCCGTACATCATGCAGGAACCTGCAATTCCGCCAAAAATTGATTTGAAATCAAAAGCGTTTTCAAAAATCATAGCAAAGACATCAGGGATAATATTGAGATGCGCGAAGAAGACGACTAAAGAAACTGCCACATAGAGAATGCCCATAATCGGCACAAGCAGACTGGTTGCTTTCACAATTCGTTTTCCGCCGCCCATCACACACCATGCAACAAGAATGGCGAGAACTAAACCGATAATCCATGGAGTGGAGGTGGCATCATAGAAGTTATAGACTGCAAAAGTGGATTGCAAGTTATAAGAAGCAAGCATGTTGAATCCACCGGCGTAAGTAAGGATTAAGCAAACAGCAAAAAGAACTGCCAATCCACGATTGTGGAGAGCTGTTTCAATGTAATAAGCAGGGCCGCCGTAGCTGTCCCCGTTTTCATCGCGGCGCTTGAAAATCTGAGCGAGCGTGCTTTCAATGAAAGCAGAGGCTGCACCGATCAGTGCAATCACCCACATCCAGAAGGCTGCGCCAGGACCGCCAAGACAAAGCGCTGTGGAAACGCCAATGATATTACCGGTACCAACTCGAGAAGCAGTGGATACCATCAGAGCCTGAAAAGAAGAAACGCTATTTTCTTTTGACGGCTTTTCAGAGACGACCCGAATGGATTCTTTGAACATGCGAAGCTGAACAAAATGCGTTCGAAAGCTAAAAAAAAGACCTGCCGCAAGCAAAACAATAATCAATATTGGGTAATAAAGAAAACTGTCCAACCCGTCCAAAATTTGCATCATACATTTTCCTCCTTGTTTCCTTTTTTATTAAGTGCCAGGCCAAAAGCAGCAATTCCAATTCCATTTGGGGCTATAGATACGATTCCACCTCCTACTCCGCTTTTTGAGGGAATCCCCGCTTTGACTGCAAATTCACCGGATTCGTCGTACATACCGCAAGTCATCATTAAAGTTTTTACGATCCGTACGATTCACCCTTCGATCAGCTGTTCTCCTGTGTTGGGATCAAGCCCATCGTTTGCTAAAACCCAAGCATAATGAGCGAGATCTTTTGTCGTAACAGAAACCGAACACATCTTAAAATAATGATCCAAAATAATTTCAGGATCGCCCTCAAAAATGTGATCACTTTCCAAAAGATAAGCAATGGAGAGGTTGCGCATGCCAGCCTTTTTTTCTGACAAATAGGTAGCTTCATTTATTTTAATTTCATTGTTTGCACATAGCTTATGTACCAAATCCATAAATTGTTGGACGGGATCTTTGCTGTCAATACAGCTGACAGTAAAGATTGCGCCGGCATTGATCATAGGATTAAAGGGAATCAGCTGTTTGGTTTCCAACTTGACAATGCTGTCAAATCCGTCACCGGTAGGTTCCATGCCTACTTTACTAAAAACTTTTTGGTATCCGGCTGTTTGGAGCGCCGCGATTAAAGAAAATGTTTTTGAAATGCTTTGCATTGTAAAGGGAACTAACCAGTCGCCGGCGTGATAAATTTTTTTTTCGTAATTAGGCAAAGCCCTAATTGATGTGGATCAGCTTTTGCTAATTCCGGAATGTAGGATGCTACCTTTCCGTTTGCAAGGTAATGCTGACCATATAAAATAGCGCTTTTTAGCGAACTCTCCAATAATTGTTTCATTTTAATAAAAATCACCTCGAAATTGTTTATTAATTAATGTATATTAATACTATAGCATAATTTATTTAAGTATGGCTATTCGAATCCCGGATAGAAATATCGGGGAATGATATAGAAAAAACTAACAGAAAATGAAAGAAAAATACATATAATCATACAAAAAACAGTAATTTGCTTTACGAAAAAGTGAAAATATGATATAAATAATACAGAATTTAATAAATTAATAAAGACAATATTCTTAATTTTATAAATTCAAATTAAAAATAAATTAAAAAAATTAGGGGGCTTTGTACTTTGGAAATTAAATATTTAGAGTATTTTGAAAAAGTCGCACAGAACGGTTCCATCAATCAGGCGGCTAAACTGCTCTATATTTCACAGCCTCATTTGAGCCACATTATTAAGGAAATTGAAGAAGAGGCTGGTGTGCAGCTCTTTTACAGAACTCGAAAAGGCTGCTCTTTAACACCGGATGGAGAATATTTTTTGGACCACTGCAAAATCATTTTAAAAGAACTTGAGCGACTAAAAACGTTTTCGGATTCCTCTAAACCGGAAAAAAGCACTCTTAATGTTTCTATGACTCGTTTTTCACATACGGCTGAATGTTTTAATCAGATTTGCAGAAAGCATCAGAATGAAAATAACTTTTCTTTTTGTTTAAAAGAAGATGCGGAAATGAATGTGATTGAAAATGTAATGGAAGGAAAATCGAATGTAGGAGTCATTCACTTTGCTTCTCGTGAATCTTCAGCGAAACAAAAACAGTTTTTCGAGGCGGGACTTCATTTTGTTCCGCTGGCGCTTTTTCAGCCGTCTATTTGCCTGTCGCGCAGTCATGAGCTTCTTCAAAATCATGAGCTAATTGATCTTTCAGTGTTGAAACAATATGGATTTGTTCGCTATATTGGCCAATTTGAAGACTTTATTTATCGAATTACAACACAGAATCTTCATTTGGATTTAAACGAGTCACCAAAGATTGTTTATGTAAATGATCGCGCAGAGCAGATGAGCCTAATTTCTGAGAGCAATTTTTTTACGATAGGCATTACAGAATTTGAACAACAGGATTCTCGTTATCAGGTAATTTCCATTCCTCTTTTAGGGTGCAACGAATGTCTTCGCTTTGGAGTGATTTACAAGGAAAAATCGGAGTTAACGGCAGCAGAAAAAGAGTTTGTAGAGTTGCTGATCAAGCATTATCGTGTGTTGCAGGCGAAAGAGGCCGAACAGATAAAGGAAAGACCGGCAGCTTTTGTCTGTCAGTTGGAAAAACCCGTATAAAAGCATAAAAAATGACCCATGCTCCGTTTATTTACGGAACATGGGTCTTTTTTTAATATTGATTAGGGTGCAAGCTGTTCGCAAAAATTTTCAATGGCATCTTCATCTTCTGCATTCGGAAGATTTTCAACATGAAAAAGCGAAAGATTTTCAACATGACGAATTATTTTTCCGGGAGCAGCCGTGTAAAGCGGAGAGAGTACCCTCATTTCGGTGTAGTCATTGCAGACGTAAGATTCAAAAGAAGCGCCGAAATCCGGATAGGCAAAAGCAGTATTATGGATAAAACGTGCCATCAAGGCGGTGTGATTGCGAACATAAACCGCCCAACCCTGCACATCATTAATTCCAAATTTTAAATATTGTTCTGCTGCTGCGTGTTTAACCGTTAAATATCGATCTCCAACAAAGAGGCGCGGGTCGCGGAAACTTGAAAAAGGCCACAGGGAAAGATGACGGTTTGGATAGTGCTTTTCATCATGTCCCCGATTTTGGGGAACGATCAAAAGACCATCTTTGGGGGTCATTGTAATTCCGGCGAGCGCAATATTTTTTTCTGAAGAAGAACAATTTTTTAGCTTGTGAACGACCATAATATCGGAGGTTCCATCCGACATCATGATATCCATGGAAAACTCAAGCTCGCTGTCTTGCTGGCGGGGGGATGTAAAAGTCACTCCGCCATTAATAGGGCCATAGACGACCGGTTCGTTGTCGGGATAATAGCTTTGTGGCATTACGTCCGGTGCAACGGAAAGGCGGTGTCCGCCGTAACAGTGGAACTTTGCGTCTTTTCCAAAATATTCATGCAGAATTTCATTTTGATAAATATGTCGATCCTGTTTATCTTCATACAGTGTGTTTTCTTCATTCAGAAAATTGAATTTTAAGATGCGGGGACCAAAATCGATCGAGATAATTGCCTCCAAAACCCGGTTGGAAATTTTAATGCATCGTCCAAACGGTTCATATTCAATTTCCTGCATTTCGATACTCATAAGAGCTTTTCCCCCTCTTAAACTCTGGATTTTATTCTGAAACAATTATACCATGAGTCAAATCACTGCCGCAAGGGCATGGAACAGGCATACAAAGTGCATATAAATCAGATGCCAGATGCTCTAATTCAATCATATGAAAAGCCTTGCTGTCAAGAGCAAAATGATCTGAGGAATGTGTGATAATCGGTAAATTTGTGTTGCTTTTGATAAAATGCAAAAGTTCTTGTCCTCTTTTTCCGATGGCAAGAATCCGAAGATAGGGAGGAAGCAGGGCTGTATCTGCTTTTTGAATCCCTAAAAATGCACTGAGAATAATTCTTCGAATCCGGGATAGGGGATATCGCTTTGTTTTAATCTGTGTGTAAAGAGACTCTAGAGAAGCAGCGCTTCGAACGGCAGCATAAATACGGTTTTCCAGACCTTCTGAAATGTCTGGGAGACGCGCGAGATCTTCTGGCTGCAATTTTCTCAGCGCATATAAAACGGCGCGCTCAGCGTATTTAAAGGAAGCTGGTGCATGACCTTCTGTGATGGCTTTTTTAAGAATCACAGCCGATTTTTCCGGCATCATAGGAAACCAGTTTCCATCGGAAAAAATCTCCTGACGAATTCGGCTGCTGCTTTGAAAAGAAGAATCACAAAGGCTGTCGTGCATAGCACCCAACCGCGGAATCGTTAGGGAATCCATCGAAAGATGAAGTTCCTTTTTTGCTTTTTCATATTCGACGGCAAGGATATTGTTTGGCATTTTTAAGAGCGCCGCCATTTCTTTTCCACAGAGAACTTCAACTGCCTTTTGACGTGCAGCAGCAAAAGAAATCCCTTCGCTTAAAAAGTTATTTAAGCATTCTGAGAACTTTTCAGAAAGCAGCGTATCTGCAAGAAAATGAAGGGCTTTTAAATCTGCACACTCGCTGCCATAAGCAAGAAAGTCTGCGTCGATGGCTCCGGCAAGCGAAACGCCTCCTTTTGCAAACGTTTCCGCGCCGGCTGTTGCAAAGGGAACGGGGAGTTCAATGACTAAATCGGCACCGATCGAAAGCGCTTGAGCAGCACGTTCCCATTTTGGGAGCAAAGCGGGTTCTCCGCGCTGTACGAAGTCTCCGCTTAAAATAGCAGCAATGTGGGTGGCCCCATTTTCCCGCGCAGCATCAAAAAGAGCTTGATGACCGAAGTGACAGGGGTTTAGCTCGCATATGACTGCGCATATTTTCATTGTTTTCTTGCTCCTTTGCCTTGAAATCCCGAAAAACATGTATTATCATATATATATTACTTTGTTCATCAAGAAGTTGCAAGTAATTCTGTTTATCTTTTAATTTAGGAGGAAGTTAACAAAAATGAAAATTCTGGTCATCAATGCCGGCAGTTCTTCGCTCAAGTATCAGCTGATCGATATGGACACGGAGAAAATGCTCTGCAAAGGAAATTGTGAACGAATCGGTCAGGAGAAGGGGTCATTCAGCCATAAGACTGCGGACGGCCGCAAAACTAGTTCTGAGCCTGCTCTGCCGGATCACAAGGCAGCCTTTAAACTCGTGACCCAAATTCTAGTCGATAAAGAATTCGGCGTAATCAAGAACCTTTCTGAAATCGCTGCAATTGGTCATCGTGTTGCGCAGGGCGGTTCTATCTTCCATCACAGCGTATTAGTTGACGAAGAAGTCATCAAGGGCGTAGAGAGCCTTGTTCCGCTGGCACCGCTTCATAACGGCCCGGAACTGCAAGGAATCCTTGCATGCCGCGAGGTGTTCGGTACAGAGATGCCGGAATGTATCACTTTTGATACAAGTTTCCATGCAAGCATGCCAGAAAAAGCTTATATGTATGCGATTCCTTACGAGTATTATGAGAAATATAAGATTCGCCGCTATGGTTTTCACGGAACCAGCCATCGCTATGTGAGTCAGCACTGTGCACATCTGATGCATCAGCCGCTGGAAGATATTAAGATGGTTACCTGCCATATTGGAAATGGTTCTTCTGTTACCGCAATTAAAGATGGTCATGTCGTGGATACCAGCATGGGCCTGACCCCGCTTGGCGGCTTTATGATGGGAACTCGTTGCGGCGACCTTGATCCTTCCATTGTGACTTTCCTGATGGAACAAGAGGGCTTGACTGCAAAAGAGATGGACGATCTTCTCAATAAAAAATCCGGTATGCTTGGTATCTGCGGTTACAGTGATGACCGTGATGTAACCAGCGCGGAAATTCGTGGCGATCACAGAGCTGCTTTGACCCACGAAATGCTGATTTATCAGATCGCAAAGTATATCGGCGCTTATGCTGCTGCGATGAATGGACTTGACGCAATCGTCTTTACAGCAGGTC
The DNA here is from genome assembly GCA_002411615.1 of Ruminococcaceae bacterium UBA5397. Lineage (GTDB taxonomy): Bacteria > Bacillota > Clostridia > Oscillospirales > Acutalibacteraceae > Caproicibacterium. Next base: position 3,025 of record DHOF01000129.1, on the reverse strand, counting down.
TTGGCGAAAATGTTCCGAAGATCCGTTATGGCGTTTGCCGTTATCTGCGGTTCCTTGGCACCAAGGTCGATGGAGTTCTCAATGATCAGATGATTCTTGGAAAAGGCGGAAAGATTTCTTCCTTTGATTCTCAGGTGCAGGTATGGGTCATTCCGACCAACGAGGAATTGATGATTGCTCGTGATACCAAGGAAATCGTTGCTGGTTTCTCCTATGCGACCGCAGAGGATAAGACGGTTGTTGATCCGGAAGATATCTAATTTCTATTTTAATTGTTAAATTGTTAATATAAATTATTTGACAGCTGTTTTGCTTTTTCTCCTTTTTGAGAGGAAAAGCAGAGCGGCTGTTTTTTTAGGAAATAAAAAAATCCGTCTCCTTATGATTGGAGACGGATTTTTGCAAATCTTTTGAAATTGGTTGAAATTAAAGAAGATTTAAAATATCTTGTTTGGGGCGTACGCCAACAGAAGAATTTACCTGTTTGCCATCGCGAAAAACAAGCAGTGTTGGAATGCTCATAATGCCGAATTTTTGTGCTAATTCCGGCTGTTCATCAATGTTAACCTTGCAGACTTTTATGTCCTGACGCTCTTCGGCAATTTGGTCAACAACGGGGGAAAGCATGCGGCAGGGACCGCACCAGCTTGCCCAAAAATCAATTAGAACCGTTTTTGATTCTTTTAAAACTTCAGCCTCAAAATTTTCAGATGTTAAAGCTTTGATTTCCATAAAAGTGTTCCTCCTTAAAAATAGACTTTAATTATTTGTTTTTGTGAAAGATTTCATCATCGATTGTTTGAATTGTCACAGTTTTCAAATGATCCTTACATAGTTTGTCCAAATCTTCGTAAATTCCATCCATAATCTTTGCAATTCCGGAGGCAATTAAACAGTCCATATCACTGTCTCCGCTGCGCCAGGAAGATTCTACGAAACGAACGTCAAGTGCTTTGCTGATTTCGTCAAGAGTAATCGACTCGGGATTTCCAACGAAACGATAACCGCCTTCGATCCCTTCTTTTGTCGTGACGAAACCGGCTCGTTTCAGCTTAGAGAGAACCTTGCGCACTCGGGCAGGATGAGTGCAGATATTCTTAGCAAGTTCTTCGCTGGAAACGACTTCTGCTTTGCGATTTAAATAGACCAATGCATGAACGGCTACGCAGAAGTCACTGTTCATTTTCTCAAACCTCCTTTAACTGTAATCAATTTAGTATCATTTACTATACTGATATTATATTAATTGCAGTTTAAAAAGTCAACTTGTTTTTAAAAAAATTTTGTAATGATCAGATTTTTTTCATCAAACCGTCACATAAAGAGTGTATCTTAAAATTATTCGAAATGATTATAAGACATTTTCATAAATTTCTCCTCTCTCTGAAAAGGCCACCTGTTTAAGGTGGCCTTTTTTCGATCTAATATTTATTGTTTTTTAAGATAATAATGTTTCATTTTAAGTACAGAGGAATTTTCTTGGATTTCTATTAAGACCAAAGCAGCGTCGACAATCATTGCAATGTAAAAAAACAGATAAGTCCTGGTGCTCGAGGCCCAGACTGTAGGCGAAAATCCCATTGCAAGACGCGTAATAAATCCTGCTGCCATGATATAGAGAGCAAGCCAAAATCGCTTTTTGTTTTGAAACACAAAAAACATGGAAACAATAATTGCAAGACAAATTAGACTTAAAACAGCATCTGGAAAAATTGTTTCCGGTAAGTGTGAAAATGGGCGAGTGCCGGTTGAAGTCATAGCAGTATTGATCCGATTAAAAAAGCTATTAAAAATGGAAATCCAGTTTAAAACCGATTGTAAGGAAAAGAGCAGGCAGATACCAAAGGGGAAAAAGCAAATTATCTTTTTTAAAATAGAAATTTTTGCTTTCAGTGCAGCCAAAAACAGCAAAAATGTAAATGCAAGAATGATATAATTAGGCCCGCATGGGCCCATCATAAATAGAAATGCGTAAAGGGTAGAGGAAAACCCCAATTCGATTTTTCCACCTAAATGCAGGTTGGCAAATTCCGGAAGCCAGTATTCTGTATTAGAGACAAGCCTTACTTTATTACCGGGACACGTCATGATAAAAAGGAGCATTAAGGCACAGAGAAAAAGCATAATAGCAGGGTAGAGCCAACTCTTTTTGCAGATAATCTGTTTGATTAGAAAGAAGAAAAACATAGCGGCAATGATTACGCAGCATTGCTCCTGATTAGAAGCGAAGAGTACGAGTGGAATATTGATTACATAATGATACCAGTGAAGTGGTTCATTTTGTAAGAGTTTTTTAATGGGCAAAAAAGCAGCAATTCCTGCAGCCAGCGGCCACAAATAGTTGACTGTTGTTGTAATCCAACCGGCGGTTGCCATATCGTGAAACGGATAGAGGAACATTAAAAAGACGAAAAGCCAGCGAATTCCCCAATTATTTCCCTTGTCAAAAAGAAGAGAAAGCAATGCTGGAATTGATACAAAAATTGCAATATCGAGTATCTTCCAAAGTAAAGGAATCTGAATTATATAAATTAAAACAGTTTCTAACAGTAATCTCGAAGTCCAAGTCGCATAACGAGTGGTATAATAATGAAGAAGAGGGCCTTCTTCCTGCAGAGCTTTTGCAAAAAGAACATCATCGTCTGTCCAAAGCTGCATCGTACAGTGAACGATGATTGCATAAATTAAAAAAATAAGAAAGGGCGCATAACGCCATTTTAAAAATCGAAGCACCGGATTTTCTGTACGGCGGTTTAAAACTTGTTCCATTAGATCGTAACTCCATTCATTTGTATTTCTGTGAAATTTATTCAGTATAGAAAATCTTTCTTGTTTCCATTATGAAGAATAAAATTAAAATTGTCAAATCAAAAGAGGAGAACTTTTTTCTTTTTGAAAAAGTCACGATAAAAAATGATAAAATTGATCAAAATAAAAAAATAAAAAAATATTGACATATTAATGAAATGTTGGTATACTATATAAGCTGCTTAAAAAACAAATGAATCATTAGCTCAGCTGGCAG
>DHOF01000089.1:5538-7008 GCA_002411615.1 Ruminococcaceae bacterium UBA5397 | reverse complement strand
GAAGCCGGCTGCGATTTTCTGACGAGCCAGATGTTTTTCGATAACGATCTGTTCTATAATTTTATGTTTCGCGCTCTGGCAGGCGGCGTCAATGTACCGATTATTGCGGGCATTATGCCGGTAACAAATGCAAAACAGATTACCCGCATCTGCTCACTTTCCGGAACCATTCTTCCCCAGCGGTTTAAGGCGATCGCCGACCGCTTCGGCTCCGATCCGAAAGCGATGAAGCAGGCCGGAATTGCCTATGCTACCGAGCAGATCATCAACCTCATTAGCAATGGAGTTCCTCACATCCATATTTATACGATGAACAAGCCGGATATTGCCGCGGCAATTTTCCGCAATCTCTCCGACGTGATTCCCTGTGATGGAAATTAATCGTCGGGAAATCGAACGTTATCTGGGATTTCGGGGGAATCAGGCCGATCCCCGAACCAGAGAACGGATCGAATCCTGCTTAAAAGAACTTCTCAATAACATTCGGTCGCGAAGTGTTTATGCAAATTATCCGGTGACCGTATCCGGCTCTCTCTGCAAAATCGGCCCTTTTAAAACAGAAAGCTGTGATTTAGCCCACCATCTTAATTTCTGTAAAAGCGCCTATCTTTTTGCAGCGACACTTGGCCCCGCGCCTGATCTTCTAATTCGCCGCGCAACCGCACAAGATATGAGCCTTGCACTCATTTATCAGGCGAGTTCTGCAGCCATCATCGAAGCCTACTGCAATGAGGTCTGCTCTTCCCTGCGGTCTGCTATTCGTTCGGAGAGTCTCTTTCTCAAACCGCGCTTTTCTCCGGGATATGGAGATTTTCCGCTCTCCGGTCAAGGCTCTCTGTTACGAATTTTAGAGGCCGAAAAAAGAATTGGCCTGACCGCTACCGAAAATGACATCCTTGCTCCCTCCAAAAGCGTAACGGCAGTTATCGGCGTCACTGCAGAAGGGCAAGACTGCCACGAAGGGCATTGCAGTTCCTGCAAAAAAACGGACTGCGAATTTCGAGATCCAGATGTGTAAAAATCATTTTTCACAGAACACGAAGGGAGATTTTTATGAATTTTTTAGAGACTTTAGGAAAACGCATTCTCTTTTTTGATGGTGCGATGGGAACACAACTGCAAAAATACGGACTGAAAGCCGGAGAAACGCCCGAACTCTGGAACCTTTCACACCCGGAAATTCTGAAAAAGATTCATGAAGACTATCTTCGAGCCGGTTCTGATATCATCACGACCAACACCTTTGGCGCCAACAAAATCAAATTGCAGGGAAACGCCTCTGTAAAAGACATCATCACTGCCGCTGTCACTTTGGCAAAAGGGGCTGCCGCTCCGAAAGGAAAGCTCGTTGCCCTCGATATGGGGCCAACCGGACATCTCCTAAAACCGATGGGAGATCTCGATTTTGAAGAAGCATATGAAGCTTATTTTGAAGCTGCCGCAGCGGGTGAAAAAGCCGGTGCCGACCTG
>DHOF01000089.1:0-5396 GCA_002411615.1 Ruminococcaceae bacterium UBA5397 | reverse complement strand
GAAAAAGCCGGTGCCGACCTGATTTTGATCGAAACCATGAGCGATACCTTCGAATGCAAAGCGGCACTGCTTGCCGCCAAAGAAGCGACCTCACTGCCGGTACTTGCGACCATGACTTTCGACGAAAAGGGAAAACTTTTAACAGGCGGCGATATTGAAGCCGCCGCTGTTTTACTGGAAAGTCTGCATGCGGACGCGATTGGTTTTAACTGCGGACTTGGCCCTAACCAGATGAAGCAATTTCTTCCGCGTCTGCAAAAATGCACTTCTCTTCCCATCTTGATTCAGCCGAACGCGGGTCTTCCAAAAGTGATAAACGGGAAAACGCTCTATGATGTTACTCCCGACCAGTTTGCGGCAGCAATGCAGGAAATGGCAGAAGACGGAGCATGGATTTTAGGCGGGTGCTGCGGCACAACACCAGACTATCTTCGCAAAACGGTCGAAGCTTGCCGTGAAATTGTTCCGAAACCGCTTACCGTCCACGATGAGACTGTCATTTCGAGCTACAGTCATGCTGTTTTTCTAAAGGACCGTACAATCCTAATCGGAGAACGAATCAACCCTACCGGCAAAAAACGCTTTCAGCAGGCACTGCGTGAAAATGATATTGATTATATTCTGCGGGAGGGAATCACGCAGCAGGAAAACGGTGCCGATGTACTGGATGTTAACGTTGGCCTTCCGGATATTGATGAGAAAAAGGTTTTGCCTGAGATCACAAAAGCCTTACAGGGAATCACTGATCTTCCACTGCAGCTCGATACCAGCGATCCCGCCGCAATGGAAAATGCACTCCGGATTTATAACGGAAAACCTCTTATCAACAGCGTAAACGGCAAGCAGGAAGTAATGGATGCTATCTTTCCTCTGGTCAAAAAATACGGCGGCGCCGTTATCGCTCTGACACTGGATGAATCTGGGATTCCGGATTCTGCCGACGGTCGGATTAAAATTGCCGAAAAGATTTTAAAGGAAGCACAAAAATATGGGATTCCCAAAAAGGATTTAATCATCGACGCCCTTGCAATGACGATTTCTGCCGGACAGAAAAGTGCCTTTGTTACACTGGAAACACTTCGCCGCGTCCGTGAAGAGCTGGGCATGAAGACATCGCTTGGTGTATCCAATATTTCCTTTGGACTTCCCTGCCGGGAAAAAATCAACGCTGCTTTCTTTATAACGGCAATGCAAGCCGGTCTTTCCGCCGCTATCATGAATCCAAACAACAGCGCTATGATGGATTCTTTTCGCTCCTATAACGCACTGATGGGATTTGACGCACAGTGCATGGAATACATCAATGCCTATAAAGATGTAAAGCCGCAAAAAACGGTCTCCCAAAAAATTTTAGCTTCTGTTCCTGAAAAAGAGACTGCTCCGGGTGATATTCAGAATACTTTTCGAAAGGCAATCGAAAAGGGGCTGAAAGAAAGCGCTCATGACACAGCCGCAGTACTTTTAAGCGAGGGAGTTTCTCCGCTCCAGATCATCAATCAGCATCTGATGCCCGCACTCGATAAAGTTGGAAAAGACTTTGAAGAGGGCACACTGTTCCTGCCACAGCTCTTGATGAGCGCAGAAGCTGCCAAATCCGCCTTCGAAGTTCTGCAGAACGAAATGAGAAAATCAGGTTCCACCCAAAAGAAAGCAAAAATTGTTCTTGCCACTGTCAAGGGAGATATCCATGACATTGGAAAAAACATTGTTAAAGTGCTTTTGGAAAACTACGGATATGATGTAATTGACTTAGGAAAAGACGTTGACCCACAGGAAATTCTTAAAGCAGTCCAGCAAAATGAGGTGAAACTCTGCGGGCTCTCTGCATTGATGACTACAACCGTCGTCAATATGGAAGAAACCATCAAACTGCTCCACCAAAAGGCTCCAAAATGCAAAGTGATGGTCGGCGGCGCCGTTCTAAATCCCCAATATGCAGAAAAAATTCATGCGGATTTCTACGGAAAAGATGCGATGGGCAGCGTCCGTTATGCGGAAAAAATTCTTGGCAAATAAATTTGAAATTAAAAATTAAAAAGGGACGGAAAAATCCGTCCCTTTTTTCTATTTTTCACTGAGGGCTTGAAAATAAGCCCTGACCTTTTCTTCTTCCTCTTGTACACTTCCCTGTACTAACTCCGGTTTACCGCCGCCGCGGCCATGAAATGCTGCATTGAGTGCCTTTCCAACCACGCGGGAATCATCGTCCGAAGAAAGTGCATACTGATATCTTCCGTTTTCTCCGCTAAAAACAGCCGACAAACGGCTCTTTTTCTTTAGTTCCAGACAAAAGCTGCGCAAGTCGTCCCCTTTTAAATTTTTTTCAAAAATACAAAAGACTCCATTTTCGGGAACCAGCGTTTCTGCTTTCCTCTCTAAAAGCTGATGCCGAAGTTCCGCATTCTCCTGACGAAGCTGCGTTTCACTCTCTTTCAGGCGTTCGACTGCCCCTGCAATCTCTCCCGGTTTTGCAGAAAGAAGCGCACTGACAGCTGCTACGCCGTTTTGTTTCTCTTCGTAATCCTGCATCGCCCGAATTCCACAGAGCATGCTGATCCGAATTCCACCTTTATAATGCAAAAAGCCGATCAGTTTAATCGCACCGATCTCTCCGGTATGAGAAACATGCGTTCCGCAGCAGGCACAAACATCATAATCCGGAATCGTCACAATCCGCACTGCTCCTGTCAGTTCCTTCTTGCTGCGATAATCAATCTTTTTGAGTTCTTCTTCGTTTGGATAGGTAATTTCTACCTTCTTATTCTGATAGACCGCATCGTTTGCCATCAATTCTACAACATGAAGCTGATCCTGTGTTAAAACGCCATCCAAATCCAGCGTAACACATTCACTGCCCATATGAAATCCCACATTATTAAAGCCAAACAGCCGATGAATGATTCCTGATACGATATGTTCTCCTGTATGCTCCTGCATTCTCGAAAGACGAAGCGGCCAATTAATTCCGCCTGTCACATAAGAGCCCTCTTTTAAAGGACGATCTGTCTCATGAAAGATAATTCCATCCTTTTCTTTTGTATCCAACACATTGACTGTATCAAGAACTCCCTGATCACCCGGCTGGCCTCCCCCTTCCGGATAAAAAGCAGTACGGTCAAGCTCTACCTGCCATGTTTTCCCTTTTGGTCTGCAGGAGAGAACTTTTCCCCGAAAGCGTCTGCAATACGGTTCTTCATAATAAATTGTCTCTGTCTTCATGATAATTCCTCTTTCATTCTTTTGAACAGTTCTTTTTCCATTATAAGCAAAATAAGATTTAATAAATTCTCTTTTAGAATTATTCTATTTGGAAAAAGCTTTCCAACATCTTGAACTTTTTATGAATCCTTTTAAAAAGGATTGTTTTTCACAAGCATTGGGGTTACAATCAATTCAGTAGCGACGAAGGGAATGTTTTTTGATGAATTGGCTTCAAAAATTTATGTATGGGCGACACGGTACCGACCAATTAAATATTGCTTTACTGGTTCTTTATATGATCCTTGCCCTCATTGGTCAGCTAACCGGCCTATGGTTCCTCTATTACCTCGGATTTGCCGTTATCATTTGGTCTTTTTTCCGAATGTTTTCGCGCAATCACGAAAAACGCTGGGCTGAAAATCAGGTTTTTCTGGGAATCTGGAGTCCTATCTCCAGCCGTCTTTTAAGTCTTTTCAGACATCAAAAAGACAAAACGCACCGGTATTTTCACTGTCCAAAATGCAAAGCCACCCTTCGTGTTCCAAAAGGACGGGGCAAAATTGAAATTACCTGTCCGAAATGCCAAACCGTGTTTGTAAAGAAAACCTAATCTGTAAAAATATTTGATAGCAAAAATCGGCATGATATTTTATCATGCCGATTTTTATATTTCGAATTTTAGAAGTGTTTAAAAAATACGGAACGAAATGGTGCTCAAATTTTGTTTTTCTTATAATTGCTGCAAACAAATCAAGACTGGGAATCCTCCAGAATCTGATACATGGTTCCCGCATAATCTTTTGTCGCATATTCCTGAACCGACAGCACTTTTGCCCGAATCGTTTTTGAGCCGAGTGTAATTTCCAAAAGGTCTCCTTCTTTTACGTCATAAGAAGCTCGTGCAGGCTTTTGATTGACCAGAACTTTTCCCGCATCACAAGCTTCATTTGCAACGGTACGCCGTTTTATTAGTCTGGAAACTTTCAGATACTTGTCAAGACGCATTTTTCTGTCTCCTTCTTTCAAAAATAAAAGGCAGCAATATGATTTTAAAAAATCACATCACTGCCGCATTCATCATTCGCTTACTTAGAAACTGCGTCCTTAAACGCTTTGCCAGCCTTAAATGCCGGAATCTTGGAAGCGGGGATCTCGATCTCTTTATTAGTACGGGGATCGCGGCCTTTACGGGCACTGCGATGGCGGCACTCAAAAGTACCAAAACCTACCAGCTGAACCTTATCTTCTTTTGCAACAGTTTCTACGACAGTATCAATGACAGCAGCAATTGCGCTGTCTGCGTCCTTTTTAGAAAGATTAGCCTTTTCTGCTACGGCAGCGATCAGTTCCGTTTTGTTCATAATCTTTTTACCTCCTAAAATTTCTAGCAATTTCCTTTCATATTCATCGGCAAACGCCGAGAACAAACCATTTTATTTTCCGGAAGATTTTTCCCATGACTCATATCTCAAAAGATATGCTTCTGTTTCTTTGGAGAGCATTTCTTCCGGCTCTACACCGGCGTTTTTGACAGCCCGAACTGCTTCAAACAAATACGCTCCAGCTTTTTCCGGCGAAATTGTTTTTTCATTTTCTTCTGCTTCGATTTCTTCTGGGAAGCCAAGTTTCTGAGCTTTCTTTTGTACCTTTGCTGCACGCATTAGCGCAGGCAATGCCGGCGAAACTGCTTTTAATATCTCAGAACCGGAATCCCGATGTTTGGTGTGATTCTTAATCACATCCCAATTTTTGAGAACTTCTTTAGAAGAATTCACTTTTACCGTAGAAAAGACATGCGGATGGCGCTCAATCATCTTATGTGCCAATTCATCTACCACATCGGCAAAAGTAAAATTTCCTTTTTCACTTTCAATCTGACAGTGAAAGAGCACCTGCAGCAAAACATCGCCTAGCTCCTCGCGCATAAGGTCGACATTATCTGTATCAATGGCTTCAACCGCCTCATAAGTCTCTTCGATAAAATTATTGCGAATCGAATGATGATCCTGTTCCCGATCCCATGGACAGCCATTCGGTGCCCGCAGGATTTTCATAATCTCCAGCATATCCTGAAAATTGTAATGTTCTTTAATCGAAAAAGCCATCAGCAGATGCTTCCCCCTTTGACTCAAAAACTGGGTATTTTTATTTTACCGTATCTTTACAGCTTTTTCAAGTACAATCCTTCTTTTTTT
>DHOF01000163.1:17757-17922 GCA_002411615.1 Ruminococcaceae bacterium UBA5397 | reverse complement strand
AAGAATTTAGCAAGCCACTTCCATTTTTTGCCCATGCCATGTTCAATATAATAGAAAGGGCCACCTAGTGCATGATGATTTTCATCAATTGTACGATACTTAATTGCCAGAAGACCTTCTGCGTATTTGGTTGCCATTCCGAAAAATGCGGCAACTTCCATCCAG
>DHOF01000163.1:17281-17573 GCA_002411615.1 Ruminococcaceae bacterium UBA5397 | reverse complement strand
AAAAATGCGGCAACTTCCATCCAGAATAAAGCGCCGGGACCGCCTGCAGAAATCGCAGTTGCAACACCAACGATATTACCGGTGCCGATGGTAGCGGAAAGCGCTGTACATAACGCGCCAAAAGAGGTTACTTCGCCGTCTCCGTCTTCTTCATTTTTCACCATCCAGTGAAGTGCCAGTGGAAGTTTGCGTATTTGCAGAAGTCCTAGCCGGCAGGTCAGATAGATTCCGCCCAATAGGATCAGAACCATCAGGGGGATTCCCCATACAAAATTGTCTACACTTTTTAAAA
>DHOF01000163.1:16764-16987 GCA_002411615.1 Ruminococcaceae bacterium UBA5397 | reverse complement strand
ATATCATGAAATTCGATAAAATTCCACATTTGTTATAGACTGTATGGCTTTAGTCATATGGAGAATTTATTTCGAAAAAGGGGGAGAATGAAAAGAAGATAGAATAGCCATTTTGGCTACTTTTAAAAACAAAGGGCACTGTCAAAACACGGACTGAATTTTCTTTTTTGGGAGCTTTGAAAAAAAATTGACAAAGCACAAATTTACTCTTATGATGTAAAAG
>DHOF01000163.1:16346-16545 GCA_002411615.1 Ruminococcaceae bacterium UBA5397 | reverse complement strand
CCATGATAGAATTACAGAATATTGAGGTTTCTTTTGATGGAGAGCAGATTTTAAAGAATTTTAATTTGCGAATTTTAGATGGAGAGTTTGTCACACTTTTAGGACCATCAGGCTGTGGAAAAACAACGACGCTTAGGATTATCGGCGGGTTTACAAATCCGGATAGTGGAAACGTTTATTTTGACGGAAAGCGAATCAA
>DHOF01000163.1:15925-16163 GCA_002411615.1 Ruminococcaceae bacterium UBA5397 | reverse complement strand
TTATTTTGACGGAAAGCGAATCAATGATCTGCCACCTTATAAAAGAGAAGTCAATACGATTTTTCAAAAGTATGCACTCTTTCCCCATTTAAATGTTTATGAGAATGTGGCATTTGGAATGCGCGCTCATAAAAAATCTGAAAAAGAGATCAAGAAAACAGTTCACGAGATGCTCGATCTTGTAAATCTTCATGGATTTTCTCATCGAAATGTAAATCAGCTTTCCGGCGGGCAGCAG
>DHOF01000163.1:0-15743 GCA_002411615.1 Ruminococcaceae bacterium UBA5397 | reverse complement strand
GCAAATTCGCCGAAAGTGTTGCTCCTTGATGAACCACTTAGCGCTTTGGATATGAAATTGCGCAAGGATATGCAAAACGAATTAAAAAAGATTCAGCAGCAAACGGGAATTACTTTTCTCTTTGTTACGCACGACCAGGAAGAAGCACTTTCTATGAGTGATGTGGTCGTTGTAATGGACAAAGGGGAAATTCAGCAGATTGGGACACCGCAAGATATTTATAATGAACCCAAAAATGCGTTTGTTGCGGATTTTATTGGGGAATCCAATATACTGGATGGAATTATGCGCGAAGATTATTTGGTTGAGTTTTTCGGCCATAAATTTCGCTGTGTAGACAAAGATTTTAAAAAGAATGAACCTGTGGACGTTGTGATTCGTCCAGAGGATATCGATGTGGTAAAACCGGATGAAGCAGCTTTGTCCGGCATTGTTACGAGTGTTACTTTTAAAGGGGTTCACTATGAAATCATCGTAGATGTTAAAGGGTTTAAATGGATGATACAGTCTACTGATTTTACAGCGGAAGGAGAATATATCGGATTAAAAATCGGGCCGGATGATATTCATATTATGCATAAGTCGGAATATTCGGGTACCTTTGGAGATTACAGTACCTTCAGTGATGAGATGGAGGAAGATTTGCAGGCACCTTTGTCTTCGTCTGAGGAGGGACAGAAATGAAATCAAAAAAAGCCTGTTATCCCTATGTAGTATGGATGGTACTCTTTGTGGTTGTCCCGATGCTTATGGTTGTATTTTTTGCATTTACTGATAAATCAGGCAATTTTACACTTCAGAATCTTTTGGGGGTTGGTCAGTACAGCAATGTGTTTTTGCGTTCTATTTGGTTGGGCGCGATTGCAACCGTAATCTGTTTGGTTTTGGGCTTTCCACTTGCGTATTTGATTGCTCGCACCGGCAGAAAATCGCAGAGTATTATGGTAATGCTAATTATGCTGCCAATGTGGATGAACTTTTTGCTTCGCACTTATGCTTGGATGACACTTCTCGAAGACAATGGAATTTTGAATCAGCTGTTTGAGGCAATCGGTCTCCCGAAATTGCAGATGATCAATACTGCCGGAGCGGTTGTTCTGGGAATGGTCTATAATTATCTGCCGTTTATGATTTTGCCCATTTATTCGATTCTGACAAAGATGGATTCTTCTGTGATTGAAGCCGCTCAGGATTTGGGCGCAGACAGACGGCAGGTCTTTCTTAAAGTGACTTTGCCAATGAGTACCCCTGGGATTATTTCCGGAGTAACGATGGTGTTTGTGCCGGCTGTGAGCACTTTTATTATTTCAAAGATGCTGGGCGGCGGCGCTAACCTGCTGATCGGAGACTTGATTGATATGCAGTTCTTGGGCTCTGCTTATAATCCAAATCTCGGATCCGCCATTAGCTTGGTCCTAATGGTTTTAATTTTAATCTGTATGGGAATTATGAATCAGTTCGATGATGGAGAAGAAAGCAATGGAGGGCTGATGATATGAAAGTGCTCTCAAAAATATATTGCTTTTTTATTTATCTGTTTTTATATGCACCGATTGTCGTGCTGATCGTTTTTAGTTTTAACGACAGCACGACAATGAGTCGTTCGGTATGGTCTGGTTTTTCATTTAAATGGTATGGACAACTTTTTAGTGACCGTTTGATTATGCAGGCTTTGGGGAATACCATCCTGATTGCCGTTGTTGCAGCAGTTGTCAGCACGATTTTGGGGACGGCTGCGGCAATCGGCATCAATTCACTAAAACGTTGGCCGCGCCGATTGGTGATGAATATAACAAATCTTCCGATGGTAAATCCCGAAATTGTAACCGGCGTTTCGATGATGCTTTTGTTTGTGATTGCTGTTCGGGCGATGAATACTAGTCTTGGAATCGGCAGCATTATGATTGCACATATCACATTCTGTTTGCCTTATGTAATTCTCTCGGTAAAGCCGAAACTCAGCCAAATGGATCCAAATTTGTATGAAGCGGCGCTTGATCTGGGGTATCACCCTTCACAGGCATTCTTTAAGGTAGTCATTCCGGAAATCATTCCGGGAATTGTTACCGGAATGATTATGGCGTTTACGCTTTCAATTGATGATTTTATTATCAGTTACTTTACAAGCGGTACTACACAAACATTGCCGATTTATATTTATTCGATGACTCGTAAGCGGATCAGTCCGGAAATCAATGCGCTGTCCACTTTGTTATTCGCCATCGTTTTGATTCTTCTTTTAATTGTGAATTTGCGGAAAGAAAAGGAAAATAAAGAAATTCTGCAGGATGAGGAGGAACCATAAATGGGGAAAAATTGGATTCAAAAAAGGATAGCATTTTTGTTTTCTGCGTTGATGATTGCTTCTCTTTGCATGGTTCCCGCTTCGGCAGAGGAGGATACAGAAGCAGCCCCTGATACGGGCGTTACCATCAATGTTTATAATTGGGGAGAATATATTAGTAACGGCGTTGATGGAACGCTGGATGTAAATGCCGAATTTACAAAGCGCACAGGGATTCATGTAAACTACACGACTTTTGATACCAATGAATCGCTTTATTCAAAGCTTTCCGGCGGCGGTGCGGAATATGATGTGATTATTCCGTCTGACTATATGGTTTCCAAACTAATTGGCGAAGATATGCTTGAAAAATTGGATTTTGATAAAATTCCGAATTTTAAGTATATTGATGATCAGTTTCGGAATCCTGCATATGATCCCGAGAATGCGTATTCGGTTCCCTATACATGGGGCGTCATCGGTATTTTCTACAATAAAAATTATGTGGATGCGAGCGAGACAACAAGTTGGAAAGTTCTCTGGGACCCAAAATATAAAGGAAAAATTTTGATGTTTGATAACCCGCGGGATTCTTTTGGAATTGCACAAAAAATTCTGGGGCAGTCCTATAATACAACAGATGCGAATGATTGGCAGGCAGCTGCCAATCTTCTAAAACAGCAAAAACCTTTGGTGCAAGCCTATGTAATGGATCAGATCTTCGATAAAATGGATGGAGGAGAAGCCTGGCTTGCTCCTTATTATGCCGGAGATGCGGCAACGCTGGTTGAAAATAACCCCAATATCGGCTTTACGATTCCTACAGATGAGCCAACCAATTCTTTTGTGGATGCTGCCTGTATTCCAAAGGGAAGTTCTCATAAGGAAGAAGCCGAGGCTTATATCAATTTCCTTTGTGATCCGGAAATTGCCGCCGCAAATGTCAGCTATATTGGATATTCAACTCCAGAGAGCGCCGCAAAGGAACTTTTGCCTGAAGAAACAGTAGAAAACCCAATTTATTACCCTCCTCGGGAGATTATGGATAAAGCAGAAGTTTATGTAAACTTGCCGGAAGATACCAATATGCTTTTGGATACGCTTTGGGCAGAAGTCAAAATGGGAGGTCCTGGAGAATCGGCAACTTTAGTGGCGGTTTTGGCAGCGTTTTTACTGCTTTATATTGGGATTGTGATTCATAAAAGGCGAAAACGAAAACGTGAATTGCAATAATTAAATTTTAATTTTTGGGAAAAATTTTGGGAGACCCGCATTCTTGCGAGGTCTTTCTTTTTTTGGAAGGCAGGATATGCCGTAGGAGAACAGGATTGACAAAATAAACATCTCCCTTTGTGGAAGAGTATTTTCACAAGGAAGGAGGTGAAAAAATTGTATTCGGTCAGAAAAAATTCAAAATTGATTTCTGCTTTTCTTTTAATTGCAGCAATATTATCTGGACTGGTTAATATTGTTCCGGCTGAATCAAAAAATGTGATAGCTGCATCCTCTTTGTCAGAAAAGCAGGTGATTCTTTGTGGAACGCCGTTTGGAATTCGTTTGTTCACGAGTGGTGTAGTAGTCGTCGGAACTGCGGATATTCAAACGAATGAAGGGACTGTTAATCCACCGGCAAAATCGGGAATACAGGTAGGAGATATTGTCACAGATGTAAACGGAAAAGAAGTCAACTCTAATGAAGAAGTTTCAGAAGCAATTCGAAAGAGTGGGGGACAAGTTGTACAGCTTAGTCTTTTACGAGAAGGAAAAGCATTTACGGCAGCTTTGCAGCCAGTAGCTTCTCCAGCAGGATATCGGGCAGGACTTTGGGTACGAGACAGTACTGCCGGAATCGGTACGCTTACTTTTTATGATCCTGATACCAAGGTTTTTGCGGGATTGGGTCATGGAATTTGCGACCCGGATACGAATGAATTGATGCCGCTTCTTTCTGGTGATGTTGTCCCAGTTACAATCAGTGGAATTCGAAAAGGAGTACAGGGCACTGCAGGCGAATTGCAAGGCTATTTTGCTTCGGATACCGCAATAGGAACACTCAGTCAAAATGGAACTTGTGGAGTTTTTGGCTCGCTTCGAGAAAATCCGCAGGGAGAAACAATTTCAGTGATGTCTGCAGATGAGGTGCATGCAGGTCCGGTCAAAATTCTTAGTACGATTGATCAAAATGGACCGAAGGCTTATGATGCATGTATTGAATTTGTTAACTGTCGTGGTGGAGACTCAAAAAATATGGTGCTAAAAATAACGGATTCGAAACTTCTCGAAAAAACAGGCGGAATTGTACAGGGAATGAGCGGCAGTCCAATTTTACAGGACGGAAAGCTCGCAGGAGCAGTTACCCATGTTTTTGTGAATGATCCTACTAGGGGATATGGGATTCTAGCAGTCAATATGATTTCTGCCGATTCTCAGAATCAGGAAACTTTTGCCGGATCCCTGCTTCCCACAGTCAAAATTTTATAAAAAATAAAAAAATAAAAACGGTACAGTTAAAAAATTCTGATGCGGAAAATTCGCATTCAAGATTCTTTTATAAGCTGTGCCGTTTTTACTGTTTTATTCTGATTCATTTAAAATATGATTTGCTGAATTTTTGGAAAATTTAGAATGAAAATGCAATCGAAAAGGGCGAAAACATCTTTTTGAAATTTTATTTTCACCCATTCCAAAGAGTGACAGAACCATTTTTGCGAGTCGCATTTAAATCAATTAAGCGCTGATTCGAACTGCCGCGAAAACGAAGAGAAATGTCATGAAGCTTTTCGACATATCTGCCGTCTACTAAGACATCCAGCAGAGAAAGCATTTCATCTGTTGATTCACACCGCGGATAGGAATCCTCTTTTTTTAGTTCTTCTAAGGTGAATCCGGAAAAGCACCAAATGGTTTTCTGCGGGAATGTTTTTCGTACTTTTTTTAAAAACGGAAGAAGAATTTTTTGGTTTTTTGGTTCGAAAGGTTCTCCGCCCAAAACGGTTAAACCGTTAATAAAAGAAGGCTTTAGCAGATCAAGAATTTTTTCTTCTGTTTCTTCTGTAAAAGGTTTTCCATAATGAAAATCCCAGGTTTGCGGCTGAAAGCAATTTTCACAATGATTGGTGCAGCCGGAAACGAATAGGCTAATTCGAACTCCTTCACCATTTGCGATATCGCAGTCTTTGATTTCTCCGTAATACAAAATGTTTCCTCCGTTTTCGTCAAAAATACAGTGCGAAAGTCGGTAGACTTTTATAGATGCATGACGCGGTCGCGAATTTCTTCTGTACGGCCCTGATTCCAGAACTGTGTACCAATATATCCGCAGGTGCGGCGTGCAACATTCATTTTGTCCTGATCCTCATTGCCGCATTTCGGGCATCTCCAGACAAGCTTTCCATCTTCTTCGACAATCTTAATTTCGCCGTCCCAACCGCATACTTGGCAATAATCCGATTTTGTATTGAGTTCAGCGTACATAATATTATCATAAATAAATTTCATGACCTGAAGAACAGCTTCAAGATTGTCCTGCATGTTAGGAACCTCTACATAGCTGATTGCTCCGCCGGTAGAAAGATGCTGGAACTGCGCTTCAAATTTTAGTTTATCGAATGCGTTAATTTCTTCAGTAACATTTACATGATAGCTGTTCGTAATATATCCCTTGTCTGTAATTCCCGGAATAATTCCGAAGCGTTTCTGTAAACATTTTGCAAATTTATAAGTGGTGGATTCCAATGGGGTCCCATAAATTCCGAATCCGATATTGGTTTCTTTCTTCCAGCGCTCACAAGCGGCATTCATATATTCCATTACCTGTAATGCAAATGGGGTGGCAGAAGAATCTGTATGGCTCTTTCCGGTCATATATTTGACGCATTCATAGAGACCTGCATATCCCAAAGAGATGGTGGAGTAACCGCCGACTAAAAGTTTATCAATAGGTTCGCCCTTTTTGAGCCGCGCACAGGCACCATACTGCCAGAGAATCGGTGCAACGTCGGAGAGAGTTCCCATTAAACGATTGTGACGACACATCAATGCACGGTAGCACAAGTCAAGGCGCTCATCAAAAATTTTCCAGAATTTTTTAATATCGCCGCCCGAAGAAAGTGCAATATCAGGCAGATTCAATGTGACAACGCCCTGGTTAAAACGCCCATAGAACTGGTAATTTCCGTTTTCATCCTTCCAAGGAGAGAGACAGGAACGGCAGCCCATCACAGGGAAGCAGTTGCCTTCTTTGTATTCTTTCATTTTCTTTTCGGAGATATAATCCGGAACCATGCGCTTAGCAGTGCATTTTGCAGCAAGTTTCGTTAAATAATAATAGGGAGCGTCTTCCTTGATGTTATCTTCTTCAAGCACATAAATCAGTTTTGGGAAGGCTGGAGTAACCCAGACACCCTTCTCGTTTTTTACGCCCTGATAACGCTGTTTTAAGGTTTCTTCAATGATCAAAGCCAGATCTTTCTTTTCCTGATCATTTTTTGCTTCATTCAAATACATAAAGACAGTCACAAAAGGAGCCTGACCGTTTGTCGTGAGCAGAGTTGTTACCTGATACTGAATTGTTTGAACTCCACGGCAGACTTCATCATGAAGACGGTCTTCTACCAGCTTATGAAACTCTTCTTCAGAAGGATGGGCATTAATTTCGTCCATCTCATGCTGAACGATTTTTCTGATTTTCTGGCGGCTGACATCGACAAATGGAGCTAAGTGTGCAAGAGAAATAGACTGTCCGCCGTATTGATTGGAAGCAACCTGTGCAATGATCTGTGTTGCGATATTGCAGGCTGTTGAGAAACTGTGGGGACGTTCAATTAGGGTACCTGTAATGACGGTACCGTTTTGAAGCATGTCTTCCAGATTGACCAGGTCACAGTTGTGCATATGCTGTGCATAGTAATCAGTATCATGAAAATGAATAAGTCCTTCACGGTGAGCCTCTACAATATCTTTTGGAAGCAGAATACGCTCTGTAAGATCCCTGGAAACTTCACCGGCCATATAGTCGCGCTGCGTAGAGTTTACAACAGGATTTTTATTGGAATTTTCCTGCTTTGCTTCTTCATTGCAGCATTCAATCAAAGTTAAAATCTTTTCATCAGTCGTATTGCTTTGACGTACTAGAGATTGTGTATAGCGATAGGTAATATAGCGTTTAGCAACTTCAAAAGCGCCATGCGCCATAATCTGATCCTCCACAAGATCTTGTATTTCCTCCACCGAAGGAGCATGATTGATTTTTTGGCAGGAGAAATCCACTGATTCTGCAATTCTCTGTATTTGGGTAGGCGTCATGCGCTCGGTCTCTTCGACTACTGCATTCGCTTTGGTAACAGCCGTAATGATCTTTGTAATATCAAATTCTACTTCGGCGCCGTTTCGCTTGATGACCTTCATAATAAATTCTCTCCTTCGTTTTTCTTGGGATTATCTCTTCGTAAAAAATCATATATCATATATGTTGTATGTTTTAATAGTATAACACATACATATAGAATTTCAAGGACATTTTCCAAATTAATTCTTTGAATAAAATGATGAAAAAAGTCAAGTGACTTTTTTTACAAAAAAGTTTTTATAATTTGTTTATTTTTCCAAATTTTAGAGGAATGCCTTTCTAATATTAGAATGTGATTTTTAATCTCATTTTGTTGAAACTTGTTTTTCTTCAAAGAAAAATGAATTTTTTTGGTTGGCAAATTTATTTTTTCTCTTTTATTTTCCCCAAAATCAAATTTTTTTGCAATAAACTATTGCCATTATTTCCAATATATGGTAATATAAGTGCATAAAATATCAATTAGGGGGACCAAATATGGAAAACTATATCAAACTCATTGTTTCGGACGATACGGCAGATTTTCAGGAGGAATATGCAGAAGGACTTTCCCAAGCGGGGCTGCAGGTTACATATGTGCCGAAGGATGGAACAAAACTTTTGGAGAGCATTGAAGCTCAAAAACCGCAGGCAGTTTTAAGTTGGCTCTTTATGCCGGGGCTAGATGCTGTCGGGGTTATGCATGCTCTGAAAGAGAAAAGTCCAGATCATATGCCGCTTTTCATTATTCTAAGTAATTTTACCAGCCCAACTTTGGAACGAGAGGTCTTGTCATCAGGTGCTGCTTACCTTGCGGTACAGCCGTTTAATCCAGAAGAATTGGCGTTTCGGATTCATCAGCTTTTAAAATTGGAAGAGCCCGCGCCAATCAATGAAAGTCTTGAAATTCAAGTTACCGAAATTCTTCATCAGATCGGAGTCCCTGCACATATTAAAGGATACCATTATCTTCGTGATTCTATTTTAATGGCAATTGAAGATCCGGATATTATCAATGCTGTGACAAAACAGCTTTATCCGGGAGTTGCCCGTAGGTATAATACGACACCTTCCCGTGTAGAACGTGCAATTCGGCATGCGATTGAAGTTGCATGGGATCGTGGAGATGTTGATATTTTGAATTCGTATTTTGGGTATACCATTCATAATACGCGCGGTAAACCGACGAACAGTGAGTTTATTGCAATGATCTCGGACCGGCTTCGTCTTCATATGAAAACAGCCGGCTGAAGGAAGTAAACTGTTTTCAAATGTAAACAGTTTTAGTGTACAGCCTATATAATGAAACTCCTTTTCTTTATTGAGGATAAATTTAGTCCTTAATAAGGAAAAGGAGTTTTTTTATGGTTTTATAAAGTACAGATTAGAATCCTGTTTTAAAAAATGAAGAAAATAGGATAATGCTAAAATATCTGCGCTGCCACCGGGGCTAATATTTTGGGCAATAAATTCTTGATCCAGTTTTTGCGCAAAGTCAAGATAATCTTGATGCTCCAAGCCGTTTGCCAGTTCTTCTTTGAGAGTGTGCTGAATTTCTGTCATCTTTTTATAAGAGGAGCGGCTGATTACGTTTGTATCTTCTGAATTGGCAAGAATCGTTAAAAGCGTAA
The DNA here is from genome assembly GCA_002411615.1 of Ruminococcaceae bacterium UBA5397. GTDB lineage: Bacteria > Bacillota > Clostridia > Oscillospirales > Acutalibacteraceae > Caproicibacterium. The sequence continues at coordinate 6,502 of DHOF01000163.1, read as the reverse complement.
GAATACCAGCATCGTTTAAATTGTAACCTCCTTGCAGAAGCTGCTCCATTTTTGGAAATGCCACGTCAAACAGAGTTGGGAAACCGCTGATTGCTTCTCCGCGAACTCCGCAGATTCCGTAACGCACAAACAGTTTTTCTCCATTGGTTGTTGCACTTTTTGCGGTCAATTTTGAAAAATCATCTGCCATGGGGGCTGCAATTTTCTTACATAGATCCTGCAGAATATTGCAATTTATTAAGATGGAGTTTGCATAACAAATTCCAAGCGCTGTTTCTAAAATTCCCAGAGAAAAGATGATCCCTTTATGGGTGTTGACGCCTCTGGTAGCACGCAGCATGGCAATTTCGGCCTGAATTCCTATGGAACGAAGTTCGGGCAAAAGCGTTTCCGGATCGCATTTGCAGTGACTGATTCCAAAATTTACGAATGCTTTAAAATAAGGCAATAAGGCAAGTGAACTCGTTTCAAAAGTGACGATGTCCATATCTTTATGGGCACCTGTGTTGCTTTTGTCCACCAATCCGGGTTTTGGAGTAGCCAGAACTTCATAGAGAAGGGCACGCGCTGCTGTAGAAGCAACGTGTGAAGCGTATTTTTCCGAAAAATAATCTTGCATAATAGAAATGGTATGCTGCAGAATTTCATTTAACGAGTGAGTACGAGAACGGCTGCAAACAAAGGTGGGACCTCCACAGACGAGACAGCGGCGCTGGGGGAGAGAAAGAGCGGTGCGAGAAATCTTTTGACCGTCTTTGTCTAATACATCAATATCAAACAGCCGTCCTAAAGAAGAATTTTCCTCTAATTCGGTCAATGCTTTTTTTACTTTGAAGGCGTCCGATTGAACGCAAAGGTAGCCTTCATATCCTGTTGCAAAATGATTTTCTTCCAAGTGACAGATAGGGATTCCCATCGCTTTGCATTGGTACTTAATTAGCTCAAGACCTTCTTTATAAGTCTTTATAGCAAGCGAAAAAACCTTTATGGGGCCGGCAATATTAAGGGTAAAGGAAATCAGCGTCATCGGATATTCCTGTAGAAGCTGATTTTGCTTTTGAACGCGGTTTTCACGCGCAGAAAGCATCTGCGGCAGTTCTATGTGCTCACCGATTAAAAATTTTTGAACATCCATGTTTTCACCTGACTAGCTTAGTAATGAATAACGTTTTTAGAGGCGCGGATTTTTTCCAGAACCGGCTTCGCTTCAGCTGAAGTAAAGTAGCGCCAAGTCGACTCTGGAACGAGAGATTTAAAAAGTTCCATGTCCCCGTTTTGCAAGGCGCTTCTGGCAGATGAAGCACTCACAGGGGCTCCGGCAGATTCCAGACGTGGAATGATGGTACAGTGAAGGCCGTTTTCTTCTAGCTGTTCCTTCATGATTTGATTGTAGAGGTTTGTTACATGGCTAAAGGGTTCCTCTCCTACAAAGCGCACCGAAATATTTAATGCTTGTGCAATACGAATAAATATGGTTACGTCCAGTTTTGCATGCGCTAAAATTACGGTGTCGGAATCCTTTAGAAAATAAGACGGAAAAGTAGCATTTGAAATTAAATAATTTCCGGTTGTGTGATAAACAAGGTTTTGAATTTGTGCAGAACCTTCTCGAATCAATTTTTCGCGAACCGAAAATGGAACAAGTGAAATATCTTCCGACACGATAAATACATGTAATAATTCGCATTGTTTTGCTGCGGTTTTTAATAGATACTGATGCCCAAGTGTAAAAGGATTTGCATTCATGATGACTGCACCTTGCAATTTTGCAGAAGCAGAGAGCGGATTTTGTGCCATTTCTTCTTTTAATTGCTGCAGATACGATTCAAAGCCGGTCTTTCGGTTTTCCATGAAAACAACCTTGTTGTTTACTCGTGCAATCTCATAAAATCCCATAGAGGAAAATCTATGTGCCATCTCGCATTTGGTGTAGAGAAAAAGATCTATTCTGCCCATTTCGTATTCATGCTCGATTAAATTGCTGACGACGATATTCATGAGGCCTTCTCCCTGATGGGTACTGTCTACTGCAAGACAGCGCAGTGTATTCCCAAAACAAGAGCCTGTGGCAACCAAGTTTCCTTCTTCATCAAAAAGCCCCATGGTGTAATCTAAATTTTTGTCGTGCTCAATTCCTTCTTGATTGAGAAGAGCGTCAAGCTTTTTAATCGCTCGTTTGTCATAGGGATAAATCACGCTTGCCGAATATTCCGCCATAAAATTTTCCCCTTTCACTTCTTTTCAAAGTTTTTGGTTCATTATAGCATTCAAAAATTTTCTTGTAAAGGAATCAAAATTTTAAGTTTTTGACATTTTGCAAAAAGCAATTTGTAGAATGCAAATTTATGAAGAGCTTTTATTGTCTGTGCTTTTTTCAACTTGTTGTGCTTGCAGCAGAATCTTAATCAAATCCCGCATGTATTTTGGTAGATACAGGTCTTTGCGGTGACAAATAAAGAACTCTCGCTTTGTTTCAATGCCGAGGATGGGATAAATACGGGCTTGATTTAGTAATTCTGGGGTGGTATTCAGGTAATTGCGTGGGCATAGCATGACGGCGTGGCAGGCAATAGCGGCACGCTTTGCAATTTCTATACTGCTGGTTTCAATCAAAATGCGCGGATGAATATTATAGTTAACTACAAGCTGGTCTTGAATGGTTCTGCTGCTGTGTCCCTTTTTTAAGGCAATAAAAGGTTCGTATTGGGCTTGAGTAAGTGTGATTGGAGTCTCAGCAGGAATACTTTTTGCAAAATCGGTGTCTTTGTCAGCAAAAAGAATCATCTCTTCGTTTTCAACTAAATAATAGTCTAATTCTTCATAATGAGGGTAGGTGGTTACACAGCCAATATCAATTTCGCCATTGAGGACCATTTCTTCAATGGCGGCAGAACCGTTTTCTACTAACTTAAGGGTTACATGAGGGTATTTCTTAATAAATTCCGGCAAAAAGAATGAGATGAGTTCCAGTCCTCTTTGAATGGGCATCCCAAGGCGGGCAATCCCGCAGACTTCATTGTTAATATCATGGATTTCATTATGCAGATTTTTTTGAATCATTAGAATCTTTTTAGCAGCAGAGATGTACTGCTGTCCTGCATAAGTCATTTCTATGGGATTGGAATAGCGCTTAAAAATCTGTGTACCAAGATTGTTTTCAATCTGTTTAATCATCTGGCTGAGAGAGGGCTGTGAGACTCGCAGCTTGTCCGCTGCGTGGCTGATATTGCCTTCTTTTACAATCGCCAGCATGTATTCTAGTTGCCGGTCATTCATATCAATTTTTCCTCCTTTTTAGGCTGTTTTAACTATAACATAAATCTTATAATTTGTATAGAATAATTAGTAATTGTAAATATATTGTCCGCGTGCTATTCTAAATACGTAAAAATAAACAAATTGTTTTTTAACTCCAAAAAACAATTAGGACTATTGACAGAATGAGGAGGCACCTATGGACATTAAAAAGTCAGCCATCGCAGGAACATTGGAATCAAGCGATGCGCAGGTAACCGTGGAGCCTGGCAACGGAAAAATTGATTTTTCTCTAGACAGCACAGTCATCCATCAGTTTGGAAATCAGATTCGTGCGACCGTCCTGGAAACTTTAAAACGACTGGGCGTCAGCAATGTAAAAATTACCGTAGTAGATCGTGGTGCATTGGATTGTACGTTAAAGGCACGTGTGGAGTGTGCCGTTTTTCGCGCGAATGACCAGACCGAGAATCTTCCGTGGGGAGGGGCAATTAAATGAGAAATCCAAATCTAAAACGGTTAAGAAGAACCATGATGTTTTTAAATTGTCAGAAACCCAATTTGATTAAAGATCCTTATATTTACAAACCGGATTCGATTATGCTGGATCTGGAAGACGCAGTAGCTGAAAATCAGAAGGATGCCGCTCGGTATTCCCTTTATCATGCGTTAAAGGAAATCGACTATCATGGAGTAGAGAGGGTTGTCCGAATTAATGGATTGGCGACCCCGCATTGGCAGGAAGATGTCCGCGTTTGTGTTGCAGGCGGAGCGGATGTCATTCGTATTTCCAAAACAGAAACAGCAGAAGATGTCCATCGTGTCGAAGCGGCTGTAGAAGCTGCCGAAAAGGAATTTGAGGTTCCCGTGGGACGCACTTTGCTGATGGCTGCACTGGAATCCGCAAAAGGAGTCATGAACGCCTATGAAATTTGCAATTCCAGCGAGCGTTTATTTGGAATTGCCCTTTCCGGAGGAGATTACAGCAAGGATTTGCAGACGGTCATTACCGGAACCGGAGTTGAATTTGCAGGTGCACGTCAAAGCATGATTGTTGCAGCACGCGCTGCCGGTAAGCAATGTTTTGATACCGTATTTACGAATCTTGACGATATGGAAGGATTTGCAAAAGAAGTCCTGATGATTAAGCAGATGGGCTTTGACGGAAAATCCATCATTAATCCTCGTCAGATAGAGACTGTGCATCGGATTTTCACACCGTCCGAAAAAGAAATTATTTTTGCAGAAAAAGTTGTGCGTGAGATCGACGAAAAACGTGCAAAAGGAATTGGCGTTTTTACAGTCGATGGAAAGATGATCGATATCGCATTCTACGATGGCTCAAAGCGGACTCTGTCTTTGGCAAAGGCCGCAGGTGTGTATGAGGGGGAACTGTAAAATGAAGAATCAAGTTGGCAGAGAAATTCCTGACGAGCTTTTGAAACAATATGGAAAGAAAGTATTTTCCGGTTCCTTTGTCCGCAGCGAAGACACCTATCAAAAGACCGGTCCCTGTGTACATAACTATATTGATCCGACTCAATCCAAAATGGTTTCCAGTATTCATGAAGCGCTTGTAAAGTGCAAGATTCACGATGGAATGGTACTTTCCTTTCATCACCATTTTCGCGATGGAGACAAAATCGTCAATATGGTAATGGAAGAAGTTGCAAAGATGGGGGTAAAGGATATTACCATCTGCGCAAGTTCTCTCGGTTCTGCTCATGACCCGGTCGCAAAGCTGATCGAGGATGGAGTTGTTACTGGAATCCAGACCTCTGGTGTCCGCGGTAAGATCGGTGAGGCAATTTCTCATGGAAAGCTGAAAAATCCGGCCATTATACGGTCTCATGGAGGTCGTGTGAGAGCGATCGAAGAGGGCGATGTTCATATTGATATTGCCTTTATTGGTGCTCCTACTTCGGATGAATATGGCAATGCGCGCGGCGTTGGAGGAAAAAGCGATTGCGGCGTTTTGTCTTATGCGATGGTGGATGCAAAATATGCAGACCGTGTTGTAGTCGTTACGGATTGCATGGTGCCGTTCCCAAATTATCCGGCAAGCATTTCTATGACAGATGTAGATTATGTCTGCAAAGTGGATTGTATCGGTGACCCGAATAAGATCGTTAGCAATGCAGTGCGTATGACGAAAGATGTGCGAGAGCTAAATATGGCTCATTATTGCACACAGTTGATTGCAGAATCTCCCTATTTTAAAGATGGATTTTCTTTTCAGACAGGTGCGGGCGGTGCTTCTTTGGCAGTCAATACCATGCTTCGTCCGATCATGGAAGAGAAAAATATCCATATGAGTTTTGCAATCGGCGGTATTACAAAACCAATCTGTGATTTATTGGAAGCCGGGTTGGTACGAAACATTGTAGATGCGCAGGATTTTGATTTGGGTTCGATTGAATCCCTTAAAAATGATGCCAATCACTATGAGATTTCTACTTCTGCTTATGCGAATCCGATGAATAAAGGTGCTTTTGTCAATCGGTTGGATTTTGTAATCTTGGGTGCATTAGAAGTTGATGTAAACTTTAATGTGAATGTGGTTACAGGTTCTAATGGGGTATTGCGTGGAGCGCCGGGCGGACATCCAGACACTGCTGCTGGCTCTAAATGTTCTATCATGGTTGCACCGCTGATTCGCGGCAGAATCCCAACAGTCTGTGATCAGGTGGTCACAGTGGTGACTCCAGGCGAAGATGTAGACATTGTGGTAACAGATTACGGAATTGCGATTAATCCAAGACGGCAAGACTTGATAGAAGCTTATAAGGATTCTAATCTGCCGTTCTGTACGATTGAGGAGTTGAGGGATAAGGCTTATGCGATTGTCGGAACTCCTGAGCAAGTGCAGTTTAAAGACAAAGTAGTAGGAATTCTGGAAGCCCGCGATGGTTCCATTTTGGATGTTATTCGAGAGGTAAAACCATTCGAATTTAAGGATTAAAGGCATTTTTAGAGAAGCAAAATTTATTTTGGGTAAGAGGATTGAAAAGGCTAAATCCGGTGGTTATGTAAAATAGAATAAAGGTTACATTTTTCCCCGGAAAAGAAATATGGAGGAAAAATTATGTCAGAGTACAAAAAAAGGTTTCTAGCGCCTGTAAAGCCAATGGGACTACCATGGTGGCTAGCTTTAGCAATTGTCGGTATTGTATTTGCAGCGGAATATACCGGTGCTCTTTCTGCAGATCTTTCTGGTTGTTTTGTCCTGATGTTGAGCATTGGGATT
>DHOF01000156.1:5635-8281 GCA_002411615.1 Ruminococcaceae bacterium UBA5397 | reverse complement strand
AAATAGCACTGTCCGGAAACACTCATGCACAGGGCGCCATGTACAAATGCCTCCAGATCGATCTGCGGATTTTCTTTTTTACAGGCGGCAATTTCCGAAAGGCTCATTTCTCTTGAGAGCACCACTCGCTCAAATCCAATCTTTTTGCAGAATCGGACTCCTGCGGGAGTATGGATACTCATCTGCGTACTCGCATGAAGCGGCAAATCCGGACAGCACTTTCTAAGTAGATAAAGAAGTCCTAAATCCTGCACCAAAACGGCGTCTACCGGCAAAGAGCAGGCAAACTCCACAAGTTCCAGTGCCTGCGGCAATTCTTCTTCCCTTAATAATGTATTGACGGTTAAATGGACCCGTACTCCTCGCTGATGACAAAGTTTAACTGCTTCTGAGAGTTCATCCTTTGTAAAATTTTGAGCGCCTGCCCGCGCAGAAAAGCTCTGCGCACCAAGATATACCGCATCGGCACCGCCTCGTACCGCAGCAATCAGGGTTTCCATTTTTCCGGCGGGTGCAAGAACCTCAGGTTTTATCATGCTTGTCCTCTTTACTTCCTTTAGAGTCTTTTTTTTGGAACAGGTTTACAAAGCCTTCCTGCTCCGGTATCTCCTCATTTGTCTTTGTATAAGTTCCGGTTCGCTGAATCGGAGCATTGGCTCGAGGAGCGGGCTGATCAACGGGTTTTTCACCCAAACGGGCACGCAGAGATGCAACCTCTTTTTTCAGCCGTCCAATCTCTTTTTGGGCTTCTTCCGCTTCCAGGCGGGCACGGGAAGTATCTGCCAGATAGTCCTTGATCTGAGCGCGCAGCTTTTCTGCGTCAGCCGCAGCTTTTTTATAGTCATCACAGTATGAAAGCGCCGCTACCGTTGCGGTTACCGTTGCGGAAGCGTGTTCATTTTCTTGCGAAAGATGTTCGATCGTATCGGCGACTTCCTTTGCGATTCCTTTTACATAGGTTTCGCTGTCCACCGCTCCGACCACACATTCAATTCCGCAAATGTTTAACCGGACACTGTTTTTGCTCATGAGAAGGCTCTCCTTTCCCAAAAATCCTACTCCTTTTGGAGAAATCTTTCTCACAAAAGGATTTGCAGAAAAATCAGATTTTCACTGCCTACGGATTATTTAATTGTATCACGGATCGTTTCTTCCGTCTAGTCTGCACGAATTTCAATTTTCTGTTTTTTTCTCTGCAAAAAGCATCTTTTTAAGGACTCCCAGGATTTCGTCCCCGGGCTGTAATTTCAAGCTGACATATGGCTTTTCGCCGGCGCCAACCAGCACTCTTCCCTTAAAGAGATCCGAGATTTCTCCGATCCACTCCATGTTGAGCGTTTTGCTGTAAAAATACAGGCTGCCATTTTGCTGTTTAATCTCGGAAAAGCCCATTTTTCCTGCTTGATTCCGCAAAAGTGCCACTTGTATCAACCCTCCGACACTCTTTGGCGCATCCCCATAACGGTCGATCAACTCGTCCGTCACATCCATCGCATCCTCCTCACTGCGGATATCCGCAATGCGGCGATACATCTCCAATCTGCCGGAAAGGCTTTCGATATAGCTTTCCGGGATATGTGCCTCTACCTGCAAGTCGACCACACATTCTTCATCTGTTTGAGGCGCTTCTCCTTTTTCGGCAGCGATGGCGTCCGAAAGCAGTTTTAAATACATATCATAGCCTACCGCTTCCATATGTCCATGCTGCTCTCCGCCGAGGATAGAGCCCGCTCCGCGAATTTCCAAATCCCGCATTGCAATTTTAAAGCCGGAACCAAATTCCGTAAATTCCCGAATGGCCGAAAGCCGCTTCTGTGCAATCTCTGAGAGGACTTTATTTTTCCGGAAGGTCAGATAGGCATAGGCGCGTCTATTCGATCTGCCAACTCTTCCGCGGATCTGATGCAGCTGTGAAAGGCCCATTCGATCGGCATTATCGATAATCAGCGTATTGACATTCGGCACATCTACACCGGTCTCAATAATGGTTGTGCAGACCAGTACATCGATCTCATGGTCAATCAGTTGACGCCATTGCTCCGAAAGCTCCTGCTCGCCCATTTTTCCATGCCCGATCCCAATTCTAGCTTCTGGAATCCGCTGTTTTAAAGAAGCCGCCACCCGGGTGATCGATGCCACATCATTATGCAGCCAATAAACCTGTCCGCCGCGGCGAAGCTCCCGGCGCACTGCTTCCCCAAGTACTCCCGCATCATATTCCAATACATAGGTCTGCACCGGGTGACGGTCATGGGGAGCTTCTTCGATCACACTCATATCCCGTATCCCAGACATCGCCATGTTGAGAGTACGGGGAATCGGCGTTGCCGAAAGGGTCAGCACATCAACATTGTTGCAAAGTTTTTTTAGCTTTTCCTTCTGTGCGACACCAAAACGCTGTTCCTCATCGATAATGACCAGCCCTAAATCCCGAAATTTTACATCTTTGCTGATCAGTCTGTGCGTTCCGATAATCAGGTCGACTTCTCCGCGTTTCAATTTTTGTAAAATTTCTTCCTGCTGCTTAGATGTGCGAAAGCGTGACAGCAGTTCTATCGTGATGGGAAACCCTTCCATCCGCCTCGTCACCGTCTGATAATGCTGCCACGCAAGGATCGTAGTCGGCACCAAAAGGGCGCATTGCTT
>DHOF01000156.1:0-5429 GCA_002411615.1 Ruminococcaceae bacterium UBA5397 | reverse complement strand
AATCCCACATCTCCGCAGAGCAGCCGATCCATTGGCACAGGGCGTTCCATATCCTCTTTGATTTCTTCAATGCAGCGCAACTGATCCTGCGTCTCATCAAACTCAAAATGAGATTCAAAATCCCGCTGCCAGTCGGTATCTTTGGAAAAGGCGTGTCCTTTGGCCTGCATTCTCGCAGCATAAAGCTTGATTAACTCTTTCGCCATATCTTTTACGGCACTGCGCACCCGCGTCTTAGCTTTTTGCCAATCACTGCCGCCTAGGCGGCTCAGCTTTACCGTAGAATCTTCGCGCGGCCCGATATATCGGCTCACTAAATCGAGCTGTGTGACCGGCACATAGAGAATATCACTTTTCGCATAGCGAATTTTGATATAATCTTTGACAATTCCGTGCATATCAATTTTATGGATTCCATCAAAGACGCCGATTCCGTGGATATCGTGTACCACATAATCACCTACGGAAAGCTCTGAAAGGGAGCTGATTGCCTGCCGGTTCGGATCTTTTTTGGTGCTTACGCGCTGCCTGCTTCCCTGCATCAGCTTTCCGTGGGTGATGATTCCCAATCCGATCCCAGGCCATTCCATACCCGCAGAGAGGGTTCCCGGCATCACTGCGATCATATTTTTTTGAATTTCTTCCGGTTCTTCGGAATAGTATGCCGGCATTTCGAGCGCTGCCAAATCAGAAGCAACTGTTTTTGCACTGCGTTCGGTACCCGCTAGAACTACACACGCCTCCCCTTGATGAAGCATCGCCGAAAGGTCTTCCTGCAAAAGCTCCATAGAGCCGCCCCAGGCTGCCAACTGCCGCGCTGTAAAATTCAAAAGGACGCGAAGCGGCACATCATAGCTGCCGTGAGCAAAGACATCCAAAAACACAGAACTGCTGTTTTCTGCTTTAGAAAGCAGCTCTTCATAGGAAATCGAAAACGAGTCAAGGGTACGGCAGAGTGTTCCTTCTGCAAGATATGCTTTCAGATCTTCTCCCCATTGTGTGGTAAGTGCGCGCAGCCGCTCCTTTTGCCGCGCCGGTTCGCTCAAAAAGAGAAAACCGTCCTGCGGCAGATAAGAAAGCAGCGTTGCTTTCTGCGGATACAGAATCGGCAGAAATTTATCCATGCAGGAAAGTCTGATTCCATTCATAAGCCCGTCAATTTGCTCTTTTAAAACTTCCTTTTGTTTTGGTGCCGCTTTTCCCCGCAGAGACGACATCAATTTTTGAAGCGTTTTTGCAAAAATTTTCGGATGGTCGGTTAAGGCTTCTACCGCCGGCACAATTTTTACCCGTTCAACAGAATCCGTACGTCTTTGAGTAACCGCATCAAAATGAGAAATAGTGTCAATCTGATCTCCCCAAAATTCAATCCGAACCGGCGAAGCAGACTCCGGCGGATAAAGATCCAAGATTCCGCCGCGGCGGGAAAATTGCCCGGAACCATCCACCTGTTCTGCCCGTTCATAGCCACAGGCCAAAAGCAAAGATTCCAACGATTCCGGAGACACATCCTCTCCGGAGCAAACCTCTTTTGTATGATCTTTTAAAACTTCCGGCGGCAAAACAAGCTGTAAAGCCCCCTCAATGCTGCAAACCAAAACTTTACAGGACCCTTCTGCAAAATGGGAAAGTACTCCGATCCTCTGATGCTCATATTCGTGAGAAGCGGTTCCGCTGAGAAATGTAAAATCTCTTGCGGGATAAAAAAGGGTCTCAATTCCCAATGATTCCAAATCGGACTGCAGATGATTCCCTTCACTCTCATCCCCACAAACGACGATTGCTGGTCTTTCACTCTGCTCACAGAGCGCACTGATCAGTGCTGCTTTGTGAATTCCGGTAAGCCCTGTGCAGGCAATCGGAGTCCTTTTTTCCCTTAAAGCTGTTATCAAAGCCGTGTATTCGGGAAGATTTTGAAAAGCATTGGTTAAAAGTTTCATAAAATTTGCTCCTATTTTGCATTTTTAGGAAGAATCAATTGTTTTTTGTCAAAGTAAATGATATAATAATTTTATCTATTGAAAAATTTAAAGTGCTAAATTAGCATTTTAATTTTTTTTCAAATGAGGGGGTAAATTGATCTATGAATCAAGAAACAAAAACCCGCAGCAGCTTTTCTGGTAAAGTCGGATTTGTATTAGCCGCAGCGGGCAGCGCAGTCGGCCTGGGGAACATTTGGCGTTTCCCATATCTTGCCGCAAAATACGGCGGCGGTATTTTCCTGTTTGTTTACATTATCCTTGCAGTAACCTTTGGTTTTGTGCTGATGATTACAGAAATTGCAATCGGGCGGAAAACCGGTCTTTCTGCAATCGAAGCCTATGGCGCCATCAATAAAAAGTTTAAATTTCTAGGGGTTCTTACTTCTCTGGTGCCAATTATCATCCTGCCTTACTACAGCGTAATCGGCGGCTGGGTCATGAAATATCTGGCGGTCTACATTGCTGGTCAGGGGAGCGAAGCTGCCGGAGCCAAATTCTTCGGCAATTTTATCGGTGAGCCGATTGAACCCGTTCTCTGGTTCTTGTTCTTTATCGCACTTACTGCAATTATCGTTCTGTTTGGCGTACAGAAAGGCGTTGAAAAAGCCAGCCGAATTTTGATGCCGGTGCTGGTCATTTTGTCGGTTGCCGTGGCAGTCTACTCTATCACCCTGCCCGGTGCGATGGAGGGCGTTAAATATTATTTGCTGCCCGATTTCAGCAAATTCTCCGTTAACACCGTTCTCGGCGCCATGGGACAGCTTTTCTATTCTTTAAGCCTTGCAATGGGCATCATGATTACTTATGGCTCTTATATGAAGCGGGATGTAGACCTTGTGCAGTCTGCCCGCCAGATTGATATTTTCGACACCGGCATTGCTTTTATCGCCGGCCTGATGATCATTCCGGCCGTCTTTGCTTTTACAGGAGAAGCTCCTAAAAAAGCAGGCCCTGGTCTGATGTTCCAGGCTCTTCCGCAGGTTTTTGCGAATATGGGATTTGGTACTGTTGCCGGTATTCTATTCTTCCTGCTGGTCTTATTTGCTGCATTGACTTCTTCGATCTCGTTGATGGAAACTGTCGTTTCCATCTTCCAGGACAAACTCGGGTGGGAACGTCGCGGAACCTGTCTGGTTGTTCTTTTGGGTGCAATCGCCATTGGGATTCCATCCTCTCTGGGATTTGGCCCCTGGTCAATGGTTCAGATCATCGGTATGGATATTCTGGACTTCTTTGATTTTATCAGCAACAGTGTTCTGATGCCAATCGTTGCTCTGCTTACCTGCATCTGCATTGGTCATATCGTTGGTCCCAAGTTTGTGGAAGATGAAATCAGCCTTTCCGGAAAATTCCGTGAAAAGAAAATGTACAATGTTACCATTCGCTGGATCGCTCCGGTTTGCATTGTTGCAATTCTTATTTCCAGCATTATGAGCGCCCTGGGAATCATTACGATATAATCTTTTCCCAAAATTACATATTCATTGATTTGAGCCGTTCCCGTATTGGGGGCGGCTTTTTGTTGTCTCATAAAACAAAAGGGGGAAGCCTAAAAGGCAACACAAGCGCCCCGCATTTTTACATGCAGGGCTTTTTTCGATAACTTATGATTGATTGTGTAGGATTTCTCATTCAGATAACGTTTAGTCATCATCCAATTTTAAGACTGCCATAAATGCTTCCTGCGGAACTTCTACGGTGCCAAGTTTACGCATCTTCTTCTTGCCTTCCTTCTGCTTTTCCAGAAGTTTTTTCTTACGGCTGATATCGCCGCCGTAACATTTTGCAAGAACATCTTTGCGCATTGCCTTAACCGTTTCTCTTGCGATAATACGCCCGCCAATACAGGCCTGAATCGGAATTTCAAAAAGCTGGCGCGGAATTTTATCCTTGAGTTTTTCCGCCATTTTCCGTGCGCGTGAATAAGCTTTATCGGAATGGATAATAAAGGAGAGTGCATCGACGACTTCTCCATTAAGCATAATATCAAGTTTAACAAGGCTGCTCTTCTGATAGCCCGTTACCTCATAATCAAAACTCGCGTAACCGCGGGTCTTACTCTTAAGCGCATCAAAAAAGTCATAGATAATTTCGTTTAACGGCAAAATGTAATGAATATCGACCCGATCCGTATCCAGATACTGCATATCCTGAAAGACGCCGCGTCGGTCTTGACATAGTTCCATAATATTGCCTACATACTCGCTGGGCGAATAAATATGTGCATCCGTCATAGGTTCGCGTGCTTCGGCGATTAGGGAAGGGTCGGGATAGTTCGTCGGATTGTCGATATAAACCGTTTGTCCATCCGTTTTGACAATCTCATAAATAACACTGGGGGCCGTCGTGACCAATTCAAGATGATATTCCCGCTCCAGCCGCTCCTGAATAATCTCCATATGCAGAAGCCCTAAAAAGCCGCATCGGAATCCAAAGCCAAGCGCAACGCTGGTCTCCGGTTCAAATGAAAGCGCGGCGTCATTGAGCTGCAGCTTTTCCAGTGCATCACGCAGATCCGGATATTTTGCGCCGTCTGCGGGATAAATACCGCAGAAAACCATCGGCTGAGCTGCACGGTATCCGGGCAGCGGTTCTTTTGCAGGATTGTCCTTTAGCGTGATGGTATCGCCCACTCTCGCTTCACGCACTTCTTTAATGGAAGCGGTCAGATATCCCACTTCGCCTGCCTGCAGTTCGCCTGCATTCTCAAAAGAAGTGGCATGCATATATCCGCACTCCACCACAGTAAATTCGCTGCCAGTAGACATCACGCGAATGACATCGCCGTTCTTGACCGTGCCGGCCATGATACGGATATGCGCTACGACCCCTTTATATGCATCATAATAGCTATCGAAGATCAATGCCTGCAGAGGGGCGTTTTCATCTCCCTGCGGCGGTGGAATCAGCGAAACGATCTGCTCCATGACCGCGGGAATATTTGTCCCCAGTTTTGCGCTGATACAGGGTGCATCTTGTGCGGGAATTCCGATCACATCTTCAATTTCAGTTTTTACCCGTTGGGGATCGGCGCTCGGCAAATCAATCTTATTGATGACCGGCACGATCTCTAATCCGGCGTCTACTGCAAGATAAGTATTGGCAAGGGTCTGTGCCTCAATTCCCTGTGAAGCGTCCACAACAAGGACTGCGCCTTCGCAGGCAGTCAAGGATCGGCTGACCTCATAATTAAAGTCTACATGACCGGGGGTATCGATCAAATTAAAGACATAATCAAGCCCGTCTTTCGCTGTATAGACCAACGTGACCGCATGCGCCTTGATGGTAATCCCGCGTTCACGCTCGAGATCCATATCGTCCAAAATCTGATCTTCCATCTCGCGCAGAGGGACCGATTTTGTCTGTTCCAGAATTCGATCGGCAAGCGTGCTCTTGCCGTGATCAATATGTGCGATAATACTGAAATTGCGGATTCTTTCCCGTGGG
>DHOF01000009.1:10986-19473 GCA_002411615.1 Ruminococcaceae bacterium UBA5397 | reverse complement strand
CATGGTACAGCCTAAAGATTCCGCTGCGGTTTTTACTTCGTCGGAGGAAAGTGCTTTTGTGGATAGAAAACCGGGATCAAAGCAGTCTTGGGGACTTGCAACGCTGACGAGACAGGCTTGCCCGCCGCCCCAAAGATCGCTGGCGTTTTCTGTTTCACCGGAACTAATTGCAAAATAGGTGGCGTCCACAAGTTGTCCATCTATTTTGAGTGTTTGACTTATGGTTGCGTCTACAGCCTGTTCTACGGCTGTTTTGTAATTTTGATAATTGTCACCCCAGCGATCCTTTCGCTGCTGCTCATCAGCATAGGTGAGCCATTTTCCTGTTTCACAGGAAAAGTCTGCCCCAGAGAGGGCTGGGTCGGGATTTGCCTGATGAACCTGCTGCTGCCGAAGATAATAGGTGTTGGAGGCAACCGCCTGCGCTTTTAAAGCTTCTGGGGGAGAATCGGGACTCATCTCCGTGCTGACAGTGCCGATTAGAAATTCTCTCTGCGGAATAGACTGCACAGTTCCACTGGTTTTATCAAGTACGGAAAAGGTTGTTTGTCCCGTTTCTGCCTGTGGGGCTGCGGAAACTGGCGCACTGCTTTCTGAAGTCTGTAAAACGGTGGAAGAGGGGGTGCTGCTCGAAACACTTGGATTTTCGGAGGAAGAATTTCGAGAACCATTTCCGAAAAACACAAGGCACGGCAAGAGCAGCAGCAGCAAAAAGAACAAGACAAGCAAAGCAATGGTACCTTTCAAAGTAAAATCAGGCTCCTTCCTTTTTCTATTCATGAATCACATGAGATTCCTTTATTTTCGAATAAGATTTATCTGAAGACAAGCAGCATAGGGAATAATATTGACTTTATCAGGGGGCTGCTATAAAATTATTACATTCTTTAGCCGGATATTCCTGATATCCGGAAAAATCTCATAGAAAAAGGTGAAAGCTGAGTACACCAAGCAAAAATTTTTATCATGGATGAGAGTGATGCTTTCTGTGAAAAAATTCGCGAAAGCAATACCGTTGACCGGAAGAATTTTGTTCTGTATAATAGAAGAATTGAAAGTTGCAAAGAGAAATCTGTTCAGCGGACGGATCTTTGCAAAGCGGCAGGAAATACGATCTAAGTTGACAACGATAGGAGTTTTTGTGATGATAAAATCAAAGAAAGCAGGATTTACCAGCTTCTTTTTGGCAGCTGCTCTGATCTTTGGACTGCGTATCGCTATTTTTTTGCAGAAGGGGACTGCCGGCACCCTATTCTTTTCTGATGGAGGAATCCTTTCTCTGCTCACAATTATTTGCCTTTTTGTTGGGACCGTTTTAATTTTTGCCCTTTTTCGCGGGACCAAAAGAGAAATCTGGCGTGCCGAACGCAGCGTTCTGCAAGCGTCCGCTGCTGTTTTATGCGGTGCCTGCCTGATTATTCAGTCTATTTATGCGGCTGCTGGCTCTTTTACAATAGAGACCGGTTTACTCTTGATTTTGGGAATTGCAGCCGGACTTTCGTTGGTGGTTCTTGGCTGTGCAAGTGGTGCCGGGCAGAATTTTTATGAAGGTCATCCTTATCTGGCATTATTGCCGTGCCTTTGGTGTGCAGCAGTGCTGGTTGTCCAGTTCCGTAAAAACTCTGCACAGATCCTTTTACCGGAAAGTCTCTTTTTAACGATTGCATTTTGCTTCTTTCTGTATTTCTTTTTTGAACAGGCAAAAATCCTTTGTGGAATCGGAGCCCCATCTATTCCTACATTTTATCGTGCAGGGCTTGCAGCAGCGCTTTTTGGATTCTCTGGTTCTCTGCCGGAGCTTTGTGCCATGTTGTTTTCCTGCAATCCTACCGGGGAAACCTTGCCCGGCATGCATGGACTGTTGTTCCCGCTGTCTCTGTATGTGATCGTGATTCTGAAGACTTTAAAAACGACGCCGATCTCTTCTTATGAAACTGTTCTTGATTTTTTGGAGAAGGAATATGAAGCAAAACCGAATTTTTTATTCAAAAGCGGGAATCATTAAATGGATAAAAAAACATTGATAATTTTTAGACAATCTGCTGATTCCACTGTAAATACTTGTAAATTTCCAAAAAATGCGATACACTAATGGCAGAAATTAATTCAGGAGGTAAATCCAATGATTAAAATCGGTATCAATGGTTTTGGCCGCATCGGTCGTCTTGTTTTTAGAGCTGCGGTTGCACAGCCGGACAAATTTGAGGTCGTGGGAATTAACGATCCTTTTATGGAGCCAAACTACATGGTATATAACGTAAAGTATGATACCATGCATGGCCGTTTCCAGGGGGACATCTGTGATGATGGGGACAAGCTTATTGTCAATGGAAAGAAAATTGCTGTTTTTGCAGAAAAAGACCCGGAAAATATTCCGTGGGGAAAAATTGGCGCTGAGTATGTGGTAGAGTCCACCGGCGTTTTTGCAACCACAGAAAAGGCTTCTGCACATCTGAAAGGCGGCGCAAAGAAGGTCGTTATTTCTGCTCCTGCAAAGGATAAGGATACCCCGACTTTTGTTTGCGGTGTAAACCTGGATACCTACACCTCTGATATGAAGGTAGTATCCAATGCTTCCTGCACTACGAACTGCTTAGCTCCGCTTACCAAAGTAATCAACGATAATTTTGGTATTGTCGAAGGTCTGATGACAACAGTGCATTCCACGACAGCAACCCAGAAAACCGTTGATGGACCTTCTAAAAAAGACTGGCGCGGTGGCCGTGCGGCTTCCGGCAATATCATTCCTTCCTCCACCGGTGCTGCCAAAGCATGCGCTTTGGTTATTCCGGATGTAAAAGGAAAGCTGACCGGCATGTCCATGCGTGTTCCGACGTTGGATGGCTCTGTTGTTGACTTAACCTGCCGCCTTGCAAAATCCACTACTTATGATGAGATCTGCAAGACTATAAAAGAAGCTTCCGAGGGAGACATGAAGGGGATTTTGGCTTATACTGAAGACCCGATTGTTTCTTCCGATATTTTAGGGGATCCGCATACCTCCATTTTTGATGCCGGTGCCGGAATTATGTTAAATGATCATTTTGTTAAGTTGATTTCCTGGTATGATAATGAATGGGGCTATAGCAACAAAGTTCTTATGCTGATTGAGCATATGAGCAAAGTTGATCATGCCTGAGAATGGCTTTGTGACTGATCTTTTTAAGTGATTCAAGAATCGTTTACGGCATTAGCTAAAAAGCGTATTGATGTAACTGGACTTGAATTATTTGCAGTGAGAGTACAAAATGAAGCACCCTCCTATAGAATTAAAAACTCTATAGGAGGGTGCTTTTTATGTGAATTAAAATTTTTTTAATTCCACTTTTACGCCGTTGGGAAGCGAAAACCAGTGATCTCCTTCTGAGAGTTTGCTGCATCCAACTTTAAGTGCGCATGTAATTGCTAACGGGATGCTATCTACGGCAAGGGAAATATGGTCAATCACGGGAATTCCCGCCTCAAAGCTGTTGCACACGGAAACTTCATTCAGCTGGATTCCTTCTGCAAACCAAACTTTTCGGTTCCTTTCTGCGGCGGTTTCTGCGGTGCGTAATATCGTCATTTCAAAAAGCGTTGTAAAAAAATTTTTATACCATACAAAGTTTGCAACATTTAGTGCTGTGTGGTGAAGCTGTGCTTTCATAATTGATTCCTCCGTCTTTAAAATTAAGCCGTCACCCTTTGATGGGGTGACGGCTTAAAGGAATCTGACCGCTGTTTATGTTTGAGCTATCCTTTAGAAGGAATGGATGAGTTTTGGGATTTGACTTGTTAATGCGTTGATGGTCATATAGACGGCAAAAAGATAGCAGACGGTCATGGAAATCTGCAATGCTCTCGGAGCCTTGTAGCCGTTGAACAGTTCCTTTTTCCAGAGAATCAGAACCATGAAAAGCCCAGCGACAGGCGTTGCAATCGAGGTCGCAACATTCGCGATAAAGATCAGTTGTGTTGGAGACCCGCCGTATGAAAAACAAATCACAGATGCGACGGCAAGGCATACAAAGCAGGGAATTTTGACAGCCTTAGAATCCAACGCAGTTTCTTTGTTGACACCAGCGTTGAACAAAACAACACCGCGCTGAGTGTTTCCCAGTAAGGAAGAGAAACCGGCACCGATAATGGCAACGCCCATAATAATGGGAGCGGCATTGCCAAGGAATGGGCGAAGCAGATCCCCGAGTTGTGCAGGAGCTTTTATGGCGATACCATTCGGATTCAGAACAATGGCACCAACCAAGACTATGGAACCGGAGATCAGGACGACGGTTGTAATGTGGAAAATCGCATCTGCGCGCATTGCACCATTAAAAAGGTCCTCTTTTTTCCAATCTTTTTCAAAGCCGAGATAAGTTCCGTAAATACCCGCTGTGACGGCAGCGTTAGTGCTGATGTAGCCAAGCGCTGTAGCGAAGGAGTTATTTGCGAATTTCCAGTTGGTTAAGCCTTGGCCAAATGAACCCCAATTTGGGCCGCCGGTCGCCACCAGTGTTGCAAAGAAAGAAACGATCATTCCAATAATGCAGATCAGAATGCCCTTTTCAACTTTGCCGTAGACACCCTTGGATAGGTAGCAGAATGCAAGCACAGCGAGCATAATAAGCGCACCAATTCTCCAGTCAAAACCGAAGATCAGGTTCATGCCTGCACCGGTACCTGTAATGTTGCCAAGTGTAAAGAAGAAGCAGGCGAGAAAAAGTGCTGTACCGCAAAATGCAGCAGCGACACGACCAAAATAATGGTTAATTGCGTGAATGACAGGCATTCCAGTCATAGTGGAAATTCGATACGATGCCATGGTGAAAGTGATGCCCATAATAATGACGGGGATCAGTAACCACATCATTGTGTATCCGTAGTTTGCACCCATCATGGCGGAGGTGGTAATATTTCCGGGACCGATGACAATGCCGGTTGCGACGATTCCGGGGCCAACCTTTTTGAGCATTTCCAGGAAGGAGAGTTTTTTGACCGATTTGGGGTCAAAGCCAAGCCGCTCGGGCACTGGTTTGCTCATATCTACCTTTTCGTAAGCCATAGTGCACTCCTCTTTCTTGTTTGTTGAGAAAAGAGGCAAAAACAGGCGTGCATGAAAGTAAATGCGTTCTGATACATGTCTGTCCTTTTCATTGCCAACTTTACTCATTTTCAGAACCGCGCATGTTTGGTGTTAACCGCAGTCTGCGCAGTACAACCATATTATTTATATTGTTTCATGTCAACCTTTGGCAAATCGCTGAGCTTCAGGCCATTTGCAACCCAGTTAATCTGATTCTGATCCAAAGGAAGGACTGGTTTTCTCATAAGTGCAGACGTAAAGATACCGCGCTGCTTGAGTGCTTCTTTCAGTCTTGCATGTGCTTCGCCAGAGGGCTGGCCGCCGCCGTAAATGGCTTGGCTGATTGGATAAATGCGGTTGGATGCGTCCTGTGCTTCCTTGAGTGTATGCTTTTCGGGATTCTTGAAAACATCCCATGCTTCGGTGATCAGTTCAGGCACGCAGCCTGCAAAGCCAATCAGTGCACCATCCATGCCGGGGAACCAACTGACACACAAGGTTTCATCATGGCAAGTAATTAATGAAATGTCCGGGCACTGTTTGCGCAATTCACGGACATCGTGCTCGTAAATAGAGGTAACGCGGGTGCCCATTTTAATGCACTTTACATGCTCGATTTCCTTGCACATTTTGATCAGGGTTTCTACTGGATAGAATGCTTTGGAGGTGGCAGGATACAAATGGATAATAATATCAATGTCTGCGCCCTCAGCAACATCTTTGACATATTCAAACGGAGCGTTGGGGTTCATGCCAAAACGCAGCCACATGTGAGGGGGCATCAGCAAAATGCCGTCGGCACCAGCATTTTTTGCATCTTTTGCCATCTCAATGGTTTCTGCTGTATTTTCACAGTTGACACCAGAGATGATGGTCATCTTATCTCCGCATTCTTCGGAGCAGATTTCAACGACTCTTTTTCTCTCGGCTCTGGTCAGTCCGGTGATTTCTCCGGTATGCCCGTTACAGACAATTCCCTGAATTCCTTTGTCATAGAAGCTCTTGATCCACCGAAGGTATACACGAAATTCTTCTTCGTTGATGGAGTAGTCATCGTTTAGGGGAACAGAGACCGCCGGGAAGATTGTTTTGAAAGTTTTTACCTTAGCCATTTTTAATAATCTCCTTATCATATTTTTTTGAATTGGTTATGCAAGCGATTGCACCTTTTTAATTATTTTGTACCACAAGGGAATCTTAACGTCAATCATTTTTCTTTCTTCTGCAATTTATTGCATATTACATGCAATTATTTGTATAAATTATCTATTTATAACAGATAAAAAGAAAAAGTTTAGTAATAATTATCTTATTGTGGCCAAAAAGGCAGCAGACAAAAAAATTAATCTTATGCAAACGATTGCATATAGATGATTATTTGCTATAATATTGGTGTCAGCTAAAAAATTGGAGGTCTCATCAAAGGAGTTGTGAATATGGCTACCTTAAAGGATGTTGCAAAACTTGCAAATGTGGATGTCAGCACGGTGTCCCGTGCGCTGAACAACACCTCCTATGTGCATCCGGATACGCGGGCGCGCATTATAAAGGCAGTGGAGGAACTTAGCTATCAGCCCAATATTCTTGCGCGCGGTTTGCGGCAGGGAAAACGGAATACGATTGCGGTGATTGTTCCCAAGCTGTCTTTTTCAATTTTTGAGGAGTTAACTGCCGGAATTCAGGATAAAGCTCAAAAGCACGGCTATTCGACAATCCTGTGTAATACCGATGATGATAAGATCACGGAAAAAGAATGCCTGAATCGCCTGAGAAACACTTTGGTCGATGGGATGATTATTGCGGGGACCGGATATAACAAGCGGCTGGTCCGGGATATGAGCGCTGATGGAATGCCGGTGGTTCAGGTGATTCGGCAGCTTGACCCAAATCTTTGCAGCGTTACGGTTGACAACGTCAGTGTCGGTTATCAGGCGGTTCAGCATTTGATCAGCAAGGGCTGTCAGAATATTGGTCTGATTAACGGTTCTATGCAGATTTCGCCCTATGCCGAACGCTATGAAGGGTACAGTAAGGCCATTCGCGAAAACAAACTGAAAGAGATCACCATGGAGATTCCTTCTAAAAACCGTGGAGTGGTTTACGGACACGACAGCACGGAGCGCTTGCTCGATGAGAATGCAAAACTGGATGCGATCCTTGCGGCAACAGATGCTCAGGGAATGGGCGTTCTGCGTGCGCTGAAGGAAAACGGTCTTCGGGTGCCGCAGGATATCCGGGTCGTCAGCATGACCGGATACCGGTTAGGCGAAATGCTGGAAACGACCCTGACTTCTATGGAGCTTCCGGGATTTGAAATCGGTGTCAGCGCTGCAAACATGGCGATTGCTGCGATTGAAGCGGACAAATCCCAGCCGATTGCTGTTCGGCATGTCAGCTTTTCGGCGGTGCTGACACCCCGGGAATCAACCATGTAAGCAGTTTCAACGTTTAGGGGAAAAGGCGTATCTAAATTGCTGCTATGAAAGATAGCGGATACATTATAAAAAGGGATATCATCTACAAATAGGTGATATCCCTTTTTTAGTTTTAGGAGTGTAACGGGCGGCTTTTGTACAAACGAATCGCTGCGTTTTATAACAGGTTACCAAAAAGTGCGTTTCAGACTGAAACAGCTGGCATAAAAAGAGTTTTCTTAATGTATGGAGATTGATCCTTTAAATTCGTCATATTATACAAAACCATATAATTGTTTTTGGAGGAGCCACGCCGGGATGACTAATCAATTTTGCATAAATTATATAATTACTTGCAAATTCATTAATATTTGAAAAAATATTTTTAAAAAAATTTGTTTTTATATGGCTCTGCAATAGTTATTAATATTAAATGATAGCATTAAATTAATGAAAAAATTGGGGAAAAATGAATAAAACAACCAAAAATTATGTAATTAATTAAAAATATAATAACGCATTACATAACAATGTGAACATCGGGTGTAAATGGTGAATGAAGTGTAAATTATTTTTGAGATAAATAAGAGAAAAAATATCTTTCAAAAATTGGCTGTGGTATACTGAACTCATAAATAGTACAGGAAAGGAAAAATCGCTAGTTTTGAGCAATAAAATCCTTTCCAAATCCATGTTACCCATTAGGTATACTGGACACCCAAAATAGAAAAGGAGGAAATTTATGAAAAAGACTCAGAAATCATTATCCCTGCTTATGGCGTTTGCCATGTTACTCTCTGCTACGAGTTGTGGCACGAACCCCAGCACTTCATCAGCATCCTCTACTGCTTCTCAGGGCGGTAGCACTTCCTACACATCTTTGGATGACTTTAAGCTGTTCGATGCCGATAAGCAAATGATTCGTACCGGACGAAATGATACCGGCGAAAAAGGTGTCGTTTCTACCAGCAAGTATGAAGCTTCCAAGATTGGCCGCCAGGTTATGGAAGA
>DHOF01000009.1:10483-10713 GCA_002411615.1 Ruminococcaceae bacterium UBA5397 | reverse complement strand
TCGATTTCCGTGAAGTTGCTCCTCAGGCTGCTACTCCCGCAATGTGGGAAGTAGGTTCAGACGGAAAAGTCAAAGACAATGCCAATATGGTCGGCGGCAAGTCGACTGGTGTTCCCGGCGAAGTTGCCGGTATGCTGTATGCTTTAGACAAATACGGAACTAAGAATCGTAAAGATGTCATTCAGCCTGTTATCGATTTGGCTAATAAGGGCTTTACCGTAACCCCCACC
>DHOF01000009.1:9128-10234 GCA_002411615.1 Ruminococcaceae bacterium UBA5397 | reverse complement strand
AAATTGTTCCTTGGCGAAAATGGTATGCCCTATGAGGTTGGACAGAACTTTGTAAATAAAGATTACGCTAAATCTTTACAGATGATTGCTGACAAAGGGACCGACGGATTCTATAAGGGCGAAATTGCCCAGAAGATGGTGGAGATGAACAACAAGTATGATGGTTTGCTCTCCATGGATGATCTGGCTAACTATAAAGTAAAAGATGTTGATCCTGTTGAGGGAACCTATCGTGGCTACAAGGTCATTTCTTCTCCGGCTCCATCCTCTGGAGGAACCATTATTATTGAGATCCTCAACATCCTTGAGAATTTTGATTTGCCCAAAATGCAAGCAAACTCCGCTGATGAGCTCCATTTGTTCTCTGAAGCTTTTAAGTTAGCTTATGCAGACCGCGCTAAGTATATGGGCGATCCGAAATATGTCGATGTTCCGCTGAAGGGCCTTATGAGCAAAGAGTTTGCAAAGACACGCGCTCAGCTCATCGATACCAAGAAGTCCGCTGCGACCGTCGATGCCGGAGATCCCTTCGCTTATGAACATCAGGAAACAACTCATTTTTCCATTGCCGATAAAGCAGGCAACATGGTTTCTGTTACCCAAACAGTAAACGGCTATTTTGGTTCCAGTGTATGTGTTGATGGCTATGGCTTTATGCTCAATAACGAGATGGGAGATTTCTCCCCCGATGCCAAGAGTCCGAACTGCATCGCCGGCGGAAAATGCCCGCTGTCTTCTATGAGCCCGACTGTC
The DNA here is from genome assembly GCA_002411615.1 of Ruminococcaceae bacterium UBA5397. Taxonomy (GTDB): domain Bacteria; phylum Bacillota; class Clostridia; order Oscillospirales; family Acutalibacteraceae; genus Caproicibacterium. Next base: position 9,481 of record DHOF01000009.1, on the reverse strand, counting down.
GTTCTGAAGGAAGACGGCACGCCTCTGATGGTTCTCGGTTCTCCTGGCGGCACTACCATTATCTCCACCGTTGCACAGACGATCTCTAAGGTGGTTGACCATGGCATGGGCATGCAGGAAGCTGTTGATGCACCTCGTATCAGCGGCTACAGCAATAACACAAATAGTTATGAAACTCGCATCAGCTCCGATGTAGTGGATGCTCTCACCAAGTTGGGTCATACCATGAAAGCGTCGGAAGAGTGGAACCGCGGCATGGGTTCTGTTCAGGCTGTTTTATACAAGAATGACGGGACTCTTGAGGGCGCAGCTGATCCTAGACGTGACGGTAAAGCTTTAGGATTTTAAGCACT
>DHOF01000009.1:1642-8868 GCA_002411615.1 Ruminococcaceae bacterium UBA5397 | reverse complement strand
TCAGGAGGAAAACAATTATGAAACTCAAAAAAGGTTTAGCATTTGCGGCAGCTCTAATGATGGTCGTCTCTATGGCGGCTTGCGGGGAGACTGGTGGCACGTCCTCTGCGCCGCAGAGTGCGGCAAAATCCACTGCTTCTTCAGCTGCTACTTCCGGCGCTACTTCATCATCTGCTGCTTCTGCCAGCGTGCAAGGCCTCAAACAACCCATTGCGGAGCAGCCTATCCTGCTGACTTCCGTTGGGCAGAGCGCTGATGTAGAGATGGTAAAAACCTTATTCAAGAAGATTAACATAGATCCCACAACCGACCATTTAGCCACTGCAGATTCGATTGGAAACGCCAAAACGCTTGTTCTGGCGATCGGAGGTTCCTCAAAAGGCCTTGGTGCCGCCGGCATTGATGCAGATCAGGAATTAGCTCGAGTCGCAAAGTTGGTCGACGCTGCGAAAGATAAGGGGCTGACGATTATTGCCATGCATACCGGAGGCCAAACCCGCCGCGGTGAATTGTCCGACAAGTTTATTAAACCTGCTTTTGAGAAAGCTGACTACGCGATTGTAGTAGCTGACGGGGATAAAGACGGGCTGATGAAAGGTCTGGCGGCTTCTGAATCCATTCCAATGAATACGGTTGATAAGATAACAGATGTCCCAGATATTCTTAAAGCTGCTTTTAAGTAAAACTTTCTTATATCTTCTCACTATATCTCTAGCATGAAAATCTGCCACTGCGTCAGATGGATGAACGGCGGCAGATTTTCTTATTAAAGGAGGTTTTTGCATGTGCATTGAATTAATTATTTTCATCGCCATGGTTGCTGTGTTTGCCGCCGGCTGCTTTTGGCTAAAGCTGCCGGTGAGTATCTCAATGGTGATTTCTGCCATTGTAGGTGCTTTGATCGGTGGGCAAGGAATTCCAATTCGCCACTTGGTTGAAGGCACATTCTCTTATGTGGATACGATCCTAGTGATTGCCTGCGCCATGATTTTTATGAAAGTCCTGCAGGAAAACGGTTCCCTTGACGCATTGTCCTGCATGATCGTGGAGCGCTTTCACAAAGTTCCGGCACTGCTTTTGTGCCTGATTATGTTGGTTATCATGTTCCCCGGTATGATTACAGGTTCTTCCACTGCGGCAGTTCTTTCTGCCGGCTCCATTATGATGCCGGTTCTGATTCTGATGGGAATTCCGAAACTGGAAACCGGCTGCATCATTGCTATGGGCGGAATCTTAGGAATGATCGCTCCCCCGGTTAATATTCCGGCTATGCTGATTGGCGGAGGAGTCGACCTCCCTTATGTGGGCTTTGAAGGTCCGCTTGCACTGCTCACTTTTCCGCTGGCTTTCCTGTTTGTATTGATGTTTGGATTCAAATATGTCAAACATCTGGACTATGAGGCAATTCGGCAGAAAATGAATACCGAATCCCGTGAAAAATATGGGTTTCGAAATTATATTCCAATCTTAGTTTGCGTATTCCTGATGATCCTGAACAAAGCAGTCCCCGCGATTCCGGATTTGGGGATGCCTCTGGTCTTTCTTATCAGTGCTATTGTGGGCCTGTTTACCGGTAAGAAAGTTCCCGTACTTAAGACCGCCAAAGAAGCCATCAATACGGTTCTCCCTGTGCTTGGCATTCTGATGGGCGTAGGAATGTTCATTCAGATCATGACTCTCACCGGCGTGCGCGGTTTCATTGTGAACGTCTGCCTAAGCATTCCGGACGCCTGGCGTTATTTGGCCATGGCAATCTCCATTCCATTGTTTGGCGCGGTATCTTCTTATGGTGCATCTTCTGTTTTGGGCGTTCCGTTTTTGCTGGCCTTTTTGGCGAAAAATCAAGTTATCACCGCGGCGGCCATCTCTCTTATTGCCTCTTTGGGAGATATGATGCCCCCTACTGCGCTGGCTGGTATTTTTGCGGCACAGGTTGTCGGTGTTAAGAAGTATACGGACATCCTCAAAAAATGTCTTGTTCCTGCCATCATTATGCTGGTTTGGGCGACGATTATCATCGTATTTTCTCCGCAACTGGCGAAGATCATATAAGGAAGGGATCTGAAGCGATATGATAATTACGCTGATCTACCGTGCAATCGTAGCACTTGTTCTAATTTTTACGATTTGGAATCTGTTTACGGAAAAGAAAGTTGCGCTCCAGGCAAACGCCGCTCTTGTGGTGATTCCGCTGATTTTGCGTTTCCTGATGATTAAGTAAGAAAGGAGAATTTGACTTTATGGGTAAGAAAAATGTTATTTCAGCTACCATTTGTCTCGTGGCAGCGCTTACAATTGCGACTGTAACTGGTAAAAACTTCATGGATGTCAAAGCACCAGATACACTGCATCCCAGCGCCAACGTCACGGAGACGAAAATGCTGAGTGACTACTTTGGAGATTTGAAAGGAACGAATTCAGACACGCCGATTTATGTGTTTAAGGGCTCCAAACCCGGTGGTTCTATGCTGATTCTGGGCGGTACTCATCCTAACGAGCCTGCCGGCTATTTAGCGGCTGTAGCATTTCTGGAAAATGTCAAAGTAGATCAAGGAACCGTTTATGTGATTCCCAGAGCCTGCAACAGCGGCTTTACAAACAACGATGCCCAGGAGGCTTCTCCACAGTATTTACACTTTACAAACAAGAATGGGCAGGAGCGTCAGTTCCGTTATGGCTCTCGTGCAGCAAACCCCGTTGACCAGTGGCCTGATCCGGATGTGTATATCCACGCAGGTTCCGGCCAGCAGCTGTCCGGTTCCGAAACTCGAAATTTAAACCGTTGTTACCCAGGCAGACCCGACGGAAATCTGATGGAAAAAACTGCTTATGCAATCGTACAGCTGATCAAAAATGAGGGCGTCGATCTCACTTTTGATCTGCACGAGTCTTCTCCCGAATACCCGGTTAATGACGCGACGGTTGCCCACGAAAAATGTATGGATTTTGCTGCAGAGGGAATGCTGGAGCTGCAGATGGAAGGCATTAACATGAGTTTGGAGCCTTCGCCCACCAACTTACACGGTTTGACTCACCGGGAACTTGGTGACTACACGAATACCTATCCAATTCTGATGGAAGCTCCGAATGCTTCTCAGGGCCGTCTGCGCGGTGCTACCAATGAAGAAATGGCTCTGACCGGCAAGGATAAGTTTTATGTCAGTGCTGCAAAATTGGGATTTGTCTATGTGCCCTATGATGAGAACGGTCATCCAATTGAAGAACGTGTTGGTCGTCATCTGCAGGGAATCATTGAATATACCAAAGCGTTTAGTTCCATCCACAGCGATAAACCAGTCAGCTTTGAGAATGTTCCTGGATACGAAGAAATGTTTACTGATACGGATCCCTCTCAACTAGGCGGTCCTCATTTCGGTTCTTTCTTAAACTGAGTACAACTTTATTCTTTTGAATATTCCTCATCCTTTTTCATCCTTGCAGTACCGGTGTGAATCCAGGGTTTTAAAATCCGGGAGTCACACCGGTTTTTTGTAAGGAAAATAAATACTTTATTGCTACTTATTGGATAATGTACTATAATGTAATATAAACATCTAATGAATGGTTTTCATTTTGCAAAAGCATTCAAACTTCCTGTCAAGAAATCATTGGATGGAGGTGAGATCACAGTGAATTCAAACTTTATTCCGCGTGGCGGTGGCATTTTACTGTGTCTTCTGCTATGCTTGATATTGGCCGGCATACCGGGTGATTCTGCTCCTTTTTCAACGATTTCTAGAAGTCTATTGGCTCAAGGTACAGACATGGAAACCGAACTTGTAACCCTTAAAGGCAGCAGTCCTGGTCCTAGCTTGGTGGTGGTTGGAGGGCTTCACGGCGACGAGACAGCCGGTTGGGAAGCTGCCGATCGGTTAAAACATACAGCTCGGATTAAAGCTGGGACGCTGTACATTTTGTCACCTGCCAACGTTTACGGTGCGAAACATGATGTTCGCTATACGGCGGAAAATTGGGATTTAAACCGTTTGTTCCCCGGCAACCCGCAGGGAGATCCCAGTGAACAACTGGCTGCGGAACTGTGGGCATTGATTGAGCGTGAACAGCCGGTACTGGTGGTGGATCTTCATGAAGCTTTACCAGAACAAAAGAATTGGGATTATTTAGGCAGCTCCATTATTGTTACAAAAATGGACGGTATCGAAGATTTGGTGGACACAATCTTATCCGATACTGCCGCTGGGACCTTATGTTCTGAACCTTATAACTTTTACGGTCCTGGTATGCCCGGAAGCATCAACCGAACCGTTAGCGAAAAACTGAATCTTTCAACTTTGACCATAGAAACTTTTCGAGGGTATCCTCTTGAGCGTCGGGTAGGAGATCACTTGGCCCTGATCCATTTCATTCTGAACTGGTATGGGATGGAGGAAAAGGAGGGACCGCGATGACAAAGTCCATTGGGGTAATTTTGGTTTTGGCAGTTGTATTTTTCGGTTACTTAATCTGGGAAAATTGCCGTGTCATAAAGGACCGCTATGTCATAAAACATGTAGTCTATGTAAACGGGACCCGTGGAAAATCCAGTACGACTCGTCTGATTGACGGCGGTTTGCGTGCTGCAGGGCTGCGGGTGTTCTGCAAAACGACCGGAACTTTGCCCATGACAATCAATACGGACGGTGTGGAGCAGCTGATTCACCGCCGGGGAGCAGCTAACATCCGGGAACAACTGCAAATCCTACATAAGGCAGCCAAGGAGCATGCTGATGTGCTTGTGATCGAATGTATGGCGGTAAACACCGTATACCAGAACATTTCCCAACACCGGATGGTGCGGGCAGACATCGGCGTTATCACGAATGTCCGTCTGGATCACACGGATGTGATGGGAGAAACATTGCCGGAGATTGCCGAGGCGTTGTCTAATACAATTCCAAAGGCGGGTATTTTGTTTACCGCTGAACAGGAACAATTCAGCGTGCTGGAAAAAAATGCGCAAGCCCTTGGAACACAGATTTTTGAAGTCTTGCCGGAAGAATCTCTGGCAGCGATTGATTGGCCGGAAAATGTGGCTTTAGCTTTGGCGGTCTGTGGCCAGCTGGGAGTAAACCGGGAAACGGCTCTTTTTGGCATGAATACTTTTTATCAAAGAGATCCTTATGCCTTGTCTTTCTATCGGATTGGGAAGGGAACTCTTTTTATCAATGGGCTCTCCATTAATGATGCACAGTCTACACGAAAAGTCTTTGAGACTTTGCAGAAAAAGCTGGGACCCGGGCAGGGAAAATTTATTTTGCTCCTAAACAGTCGGGCAGATAGGGCTTCCCGTACGATCCAGATGGTGGAGCTGGTGCGTGATTTAGCACCGGATGGTTTATGGCTTTTAGGGTCTGGGCGAAAGCTTTTGAATCATACTCTGCCTCGGCGGATTCCGAAAGACCGAATGCCGGAGGTACATCTTTATGCCAGCGCCGCAAAGCTTGACTTTTCTAGTCTGCAGCCTGAGGATGTGATCTTTGCGGCAGGCAACATTGCTATGGAGGGCAAAAAATTAATGGATCGAATCCGTGAGGAGGGAACCCCGGATGTATTATGATATTGTGGTCCTTGGGGTGGTTATCAGTGTTCTTTTTTCCGAACTGACCCAACTGTCTCCAGCAGGCCTGGTGGTTCCCGGCTACATCGCCCTCAACCTGAAATCACCGGAGCGCATTGTTTATACACTGTTGATTGCACTGCTCACCTGGGGAATCGTGAAGCTGATGGGCAATGTAATGATCCTTTATGGACGGAGAAGCTTTGCTGCCTCTATTCTGGTGGCTTTTGTGATCGACTGGCTGGTAACGATCAGCGGTCTGTTTTTGGGACATCCTAACATGATCGGCTGTCTGGTAGCCGGAATCATGGCACGGGAATTCGAACGTCAGGGCTTTTCAAAATCCATTTTGTCTCTTGGCATTGTGGTAGCTATTTTGGCACTTATTATGCTCCTGATTGGACACCCAGCGTTGGGCTTGTAGGGGGGTGAACCATGAAGCAAAAGATGACACGGCGGGAAATTTCCCTTGCTTTTCTGCTCCTTGTTCTTTGCTTGGCCGTTTGGGGTATCAGCGCCGGCGGAAAGTCGGTGAAAACTTCGGATTACGAAGTCAGACTGGCTGCTGCTCGACGCATGCAGGCCTGTATGGATGCGGTCAAAAGCGATAAGCAGGAACGGAACATTCCTTTAAATCCTGAGGATATTTTCGAAACCGGCATGCTCGGGGAAGAATACAACGGAATCACCACCACCTTAGGAGATCTTCAAGCGAAGCGCACCACTGCCAACAGCGACATGGCTGCTTTATGCGTAGCACTTTTGGAAAAGGCTGGAGTGAAACAAGGTGATACTGTAGGAGTAGGAGTTTCCGGTTCTTTTCCTTCTATGAATCTAGCGGTGCTTTGTGCCTGTGAGGAGATGAAGGTTAAAGCTTTGACGATTCCTTCCGTGGGGGCTTCTACTTATGGGGCTAATAACCCAGAGCTGACTTTTCCGGCCATGTTAAAGCTGCTGACGAAGGATGGATTGCTGACAGACAATGTACTGGTGGTGACGCTGGGCGGCGACAGCGACTGCGGTCTTAGCATGGACCCGGAGCTGAGAAATCAGGTGGAACAGAATCTCAAGAATTTGGGAATCACTTTGTGGAAGGAACCCGATTTTCAGAAAAATCTTCAACAGCGTATGGCTCTTTATCAAAAATATGGCCCCATTTCCTGCTATATTGGAGTGGGAGGTAATATGACTTCCATCGGTGTGAGCGGAAAGAAAATGGTTTATGGCGTTACCCAGCCGAAAGAGCTGTTGGCGCCGGTGACGGAGAAAAGCGGCTTATTGGATCTTTATCACGATAAGGGACTGCCGGTTATCAATTTGCTCGACATTAAAAAATTGTGTACCGATTATGGATTACCTTTTGACCCCGCTGTGCTGCCGACCCCCGGAACCAGTGCGATCTATTATGTTACCACCTATTCTGTTCCGGCAGTGGTGATAACCCTGCTGTTGGCTTTTGCAGTCTTAATTTCATATTGGCGCAGGAGGAAAAAGCGATGAGTAATCTGCAAATTAAGCATATGGACCGACGCAATTTGGTCATCGGAGTCTCTCTCGTTCTGTTGAGCCTTCTGATGCCGAATCTGGTAAATGTGGAGAATTTTCAGATTTACGAAATCCTGTACCAATCCATTGCAACTCAGGAGCGGGTCTATATCATTTATGCGGC
>DHOF01000009.1:0-1401 GCA_002411615.1 Ruminococcaceae bacterium UBA5397 | reverse complement strand
TTCATTGGTGAGTCCATAGAGATGACCTACAAAGGAAAGCCTATTAATTTTTTGCGGGCACTTCTGATTTGTACCATTATTCCTATTATTTATTTTTTAATTGGACAAATTTACCATATTCGATATGACTTTGGCGGACCGGCTCTCATGTTGATTGCCATGCTCGTCATGTTGGAAAAGATCAATTTTAATTTAGTGAATCTATCGAAAAAGACACTGATGGTAATCCTGATGATTATATCTCTGCAGCTTCTGGATGTAATGCCAGACCTCGACAACTTGCCCTTTGGCCGCGGAGAAACCTCTACGGATATCAAAGTGATTTCTCATTTTATGGAGGCAGACACTTATTTGCAGTTTGCTGCCATGCTGCTGTTTTTCCTGCTTTTTTCGGGGTCTATCCTGATGTGCAAGTTGATTCTGGATGAAAATAACCTACGGCAAATGAATGAGATCAAAGAACAAAATGAGAAAATGCACACGGAGCAGCGGTTGCAGGCCATGGAAGAACGTACTCAGAAGGAGCTGCGTCACCTGGTTCACGACCTCAAAACCCCGCTGACGAGTGCACAGGCTTTGGTGAGTGTGGTAAAATTAAGTTGCCCGCAAAATAATCGGGAGCTAGAATACCTAACCCGAGTGGAAAATTCCATGGATCACATGAGCTCCATGATTTCGGAAGTGCTGTATGAAAACCGACGTTCTATAGTGACGACCGAACATATCACGCGAGCGCTTCTGGCACAGATTTCGAATGCAGAGTATGCAGCGTTGGTGCATACCTGCAATTCAGTCCCTGAAATTAAGGTGGAAGTCAACGAAATTCGATTTCTGCGGGCGTTAATTAATCTAATCGAAAATTCATACTATGCATTAGAGCCTGACCGAAAGGGAGATATCTGCGTGCTGGTAACGTTGGATACCGAAAGCCCTAATGATGTATGCTTTAGGGTGAAAGACAACGGAAAGGGCATCCCGGAAGAAATTTTAAATTCCATCTGGGAAGACGGCTTCTCCACCCGGAATTCCCATGGTCTGGGTTTGAGTTTTGTGCGTCAAGTCGTAGAACAAAATCATGGGACTATTGAAATGACCAGTGAAGTTGGAAAGGGGTCTATTGCGACCATTCGAATTCCAGAAAGCGAGGAGAATCATGCATAATCCGATCGAAATTCTATCCATCGATGATGAGCCGGATATCCGGTATGCCCTAAAGGCAATTTTTGATTTTGAGGGTTGGGCTGCCTTAATGGCACCGGATGTTTCGACGGGACTGAAGCTGTTTCAACAGAATCATCCGGACCTCGTTTTAATTGATTATCACTTGCCCAATATCAACGGGATTGAAGGAGTGCGCCGCTTGAGGAATCTTTCTTCCACAGTGCCGATCTTGGTTTTTAC
>DHOF01000005.1:1434-24329 GCA_002411615.1 Ruminococcaceae bacterium UBA5397 | reverse complement strand
GCGGAATCTTTAGGCTGTACCATGGACGGGGACCCCTCTTCATGGTTTGGTGAAACGAATCGCAGCAAGGCCGGAAACATTTTAACCCAAACGCTTGGAAATCAAACGGTAAAGGGACAAGATCTGCGCTTTGCACTGGGACTGCGCAGTGCAAATTTCACATGGACTTATGAAAATGATACCTTTACCTTTACAGTAAAAGGATACGGGCATGGGGTTGGAATGAGTCAAGTGGGTGCCAAATCAATGGCACAAAATGGAAATTCCTATGGGGAAATTCTCTCGTGGTACTATCCTGGATCTTCACTGGAATCTGTTTAAAAGAGCGGAAAACCAAATTGGTTTTCCGCTCTTTCTCTTTATTGTGAGATTATCCAAGTCGTCTCGAAATATTCACGTCACAGAGCTGTTTGATGCTGTAAACAGCCGCAATCTCTGTAATTCCGTTTTCCCGTATATATTGGGAAAGATCTCCCGTATAGTGCCGCAGATCGACTGCATCAATCTCTGAAAACTGATCCGCCAAAAATGGTGCCATTGAATTAAAATAGCTGTCCCGCAAAACTAATAGCTTTTTTGAGTTCTTGGCCTTAGGATTTCGAATCACATCCAGATTATGATTACCGCCAAGATAAGTGTTGTATTTATCTTTTCCATTAAGATAGCTTTCCCAGTAAAGTCCATTTCTGCTCTGACCGTTTGCCTCTTGGGTCACATTTTCTTCTCCCTGATAATAGGGAAGCAAAAAGCAATCCGCTCCCTGCGCTGTGAGCAGTGCCTGGGAATAGAGTGTTCCGTAAAAGTCTCCCTGATTTTTGAGGGTATAGGAAGAAAGCGGAATCGGCGTTTCTCCCATTGCTTTTGTCAAAACAGAATATCCCTCATATGCCCCATAAAGATTCCAATGATGGTCCGTCTTAAAATAATAGTCATAGCTAGATTTATGTAAACTTAGCGTATCAAATAGGTTTAAAACTTTTGCTTGTGGAATCCCTTTAAATTTAGTCTGCACAAGGCTTAATGCCTGTGTTTGATCGTAACTCGGTGCATTTTCGGGAAGCCATTCTGCCTGTTCCTGCGCCCCGGATGGCACCGGCATCATGTAGAATGGAAGCCCCGTTTCCTCGGCAAAGTCTGCCAGCGCCTGCACATTTTTCTGAAGCGTGCGGTCGGGAGGCAGCAAAACCTCATAAAGATGCCCTTCTTTTCCGAGATAAACACCGCCTTCCGGCGGCCGCTGCATATAGTTGCCGCTTAGATCTTTTTGGCCCAAAGCTGCCTTTTCATCGGCATTGAGTTCTACCAGCTGTCTTCTCCCCCAAAACTGATCGTTTACAAAATCATTGACACTGTTCTGAAAGCTTCCATCCGAAATTTTAGACAAATCCCACTGTAAGGAACTTGTAAGCGAACGATTTTCCTCCTGCGAATAAGTCTCTTTTGGCCCAAACAAAATCCAACCGAATGAAAAGAGACAAACAGCAAGAATCAGCCCCATGGAAAAGAGCTGCTCTTTGCAGGGCTTTTTGCCGGATTCTGCAGCAAAATATGTGCGATCTTTCTTTTTCTGATTCAATCTGCACACCTCCTAAAATTTTGCATAAAGAAATGTCGTGAATCCGTTGCCAGCCATTGCAGAAAGGCTCAGCAGCAAAAGGCCTGCAAATCCCATACTCCAAACAATTTTTCCAGGTACCGATCGACACATCTTTAAAAACAATCTGTGCGGAAATTCCGTACAAAATACGGCACTGATCAATAATAATGGCCAAGCAGTGGAAAGAAGATACTGTCCTAAAGGATCGATTCCAGGCGCACCTCCAAACATTGCCCCCAAAGCGCCGACTGCACGTGCAAGATCGGTATGGCTAAAGAGCACCCAGCCCAAGACTTCGGCTAAAAATGCGTAAAGCCAGCAAATCCCTTTTGGAAGCCTATCCCAAAAATTCTTGAGCCCGAATTTTTCCAGCATAATTAAAATTCCATAATAGAGTCCCCAAAGGACAAAATTCCAGCTGGCTCCATGCCAGAAACCCGTCAAAAGCCACACGACAAACAGGTTCCAGATGGTTCGCGCTGTTCCCCGGCGGTTTCCTCCCAAAGGAATATAAATATATTCCCGAAACCATGCTCCAAGAGTTACATGCCAGCGGCGCCAAAATTCCGAAACACTAAAGCTCTCATAAGGGTGCAAAAAATTTTCCGGCGTCTCAAATCCAAAGACTTCAGAAAGGCCGATTGCCATATCTGAATAGCCGGAAAAATCAAAATAAATTTCAAAGGTAAACGCCAGTGCGCCAATCCATGCGGCTAAGGCGCTCGACTCTCCATAAAACTGTACCCGTGCAGAAATTTGTGCCAGTAAATCGGCAATTAAGACTTTCTTGAAAAGGCCAATTCCGAATCGAGTAAGCCCATGGGATATTTTTTGAAGGGTAACGGGGTGATTTTTGAGCTGCGGTGCAAAATCGCAATAACGAACAATCGGTCCTGCTGTAATTTGCGGAAAGAACGTAAGATATAATCCAAAGTCAATCAGGTTTTTTTGTACCGGTGAGTCGCCCCGCAGAATATCCACTCCATAGCTGATACTGCGAAATGTAAAAAAGCTGATTCCCAACGGCAGAATCAACGTTGGGGCCGAAACCGAAAGGTCAAAAAGGTGATTAACCGTATCCACCGCCATAGGGCTATATTTAAAGACGCCAAGCAAAAGCACACTAAAAATCACATTTAAAACTAAAACTGCTTTTGCTTTTTTTGGCGTCTTCTGAAAAGTTCCAATCAGTCTCCCACAAAAATAATCCACCAGTACAGCGCCCAAAAGGAGCAGCAGCTGACAAATACCACCCCATGCATAAAAAATCAAAGAAAGCAGAAACAGCCCGCCGTTTCGAAGACGTTCCGGCAAGAACAGCGCTACCATCAAAGAAACCGGCAAAAACAGCGCAAGAAAAGACAATGCATTCAGTGTCATATTCTAAAAGGTTCCTTTCTCGATCTCTCAGCTTTCAATATTTCACTAATCACACAAACATCCGCGTAAAGTAGAAGGCCCAATCACATAAATCCCACAGGGCAAATGCCTTTCCCCGCTAAATCCTTTTTGATTGCCAGGACAACGCAGTGCTAAGCCTGGGCGTTCCTGATCATAGCAGGTAGAAACGCGGTTGCAGGAACATCCGGTCGTCTGATACCACGCACAGGCCGAACAGTTGGTGCAATGCTTTACGCCCGAAAGTTCCGCGTATTTCGGTGAGATTTTTCCGCCCGCCGGGCTTTCCCCGTTTGAAATCAAGATATGTGCAGGGTTCAGTTCTAAAAAGCGAGTACTCCATCCGGACTCCATTCCGTGATGAGGTGCTTTTAAAATATAATAATCTGAATAAAGGGAATCCCAAATGAAATCGATCACTTCTGCCGGAGCATCCCCGGTCATCAAAATATCATCACAAGTCGCCTGATGTCTACGGATATTCTGAAAAATAATCCCTGCCGCGTTGATCTGTTCGGAATAAGCTTCGCGGACAAGCGGTTTTTCCAGATACTCACAAATATCCAAAGCCACCGGCTGCTTTTGTAAAATCGGAATTAAATCGTCAATCCGATTTAAAATTGCCATTGTATGAGCAACGTCAGCTTCCCTTACAGGAGAATGATCGCACATTTCCAGATAAGCTCTGCAAAAATCTTCTTTCAGTTGGACAAAATCCCGCACACAATCCGGCAAAAAGGGAGATGCAAGCATCACGTTAAGTTCTTCCGAAATTTCCCGGAACGCTTCCTGAAAGAGAAAACCCGTCCGTTTTGGCCAAAGCACTTCATATTCTACATCATCAAACAGAAAGCGGTCTCCTTCTCTCAATGCATAGAGTTTTCCTCCCAAAAGGGCGCGCATTGTCTGGAAAAAGATTTTAACTGCCGCTGTATTCACCTGACCATAGCCCGTACGCCTTGTCATAAAAGCATATGCAATCAAAGAAAAATCGAGCAATAATGCTTTTCCGTTTTCATCTGCAGGGGTACAGGGAAGATAGCACGTCGAAAACCATCCCGGCCTTTTTTCAAGGATTTCCCGCATGCCGCAGAGATGATCTCTGTGATAGTGGGTCAAAAGAAAAGCACGATTTGAAAAACCATCGTAGCGGTTGAGAAGCGCTGGGTCCACATAGCTGCGAAACTCCACCTCTCCCTCCCGAATTTTTCGGTTGGTACTGCCACAATCAACCATGAGCAGATCATTGTGATGGCCTCCCAGCACAATACATTCTCCATATTCCACATTGTGCATTTCCAGCCATTCCATTGCGCTTTCTTTCCCCCAATTCTTTTATTTTTTCTCCGTAATCAAATCAATTGGATGCCCATCTTGATAGAGCACGCCGGAAACAAATTTTCCTGCTCTCCACACGCCGGTGCGCAGAAGCTGCCCTTTGGGGCCGCGTTCTTCACAGACACCGTCTGCCATGCCATTTTTAAAGTTTCCGGAAAGCTTTCCCCCTGAGGCAAGATGCTGGATTCCGCGGCCTTCCCACATATCATTTTGAAAACTGCCTTCATAGCGGACAACCCCATTCTGATATTCTGTTCCCTGTCTGCAGCGCTTTCCGTTTTCCCACATGCCGGAATAGGTCAGATTCCCTTCCGAATCAAAAGCCGCACCCGTTCCGGTCGGAATATTATCCTTCCAGCGGCCCACAAAAACAGAGCCGTCCTTTGCGCTGAAGCTGACTCCCATTCCTTCGCGGAGATTTTCTTTCCAGGAACCTACATAACAGATTTTTCCTGAACGATAATAATAAGTCCCGAAGCCGTCGCGCTTATCGTCTCTGTAATTGCCCTCATAGGCCGTATCCCCGTTTTCCATGGCGGTTCGGCCTCTGCCTTGCCGCAAACCATCGATCACACGGCCAAAATACCGATAATCTTCATTTGCGCTCACAACAATTCGTTTTGCAGGAATCATCTCGGCGATCTCGGGTTCCGCTTCCTTTGTCGGCAGTTCCTGCTTTTTCTCCGGCTGTGTTTCCTGATCTTTCGTTTTGGGCAAATGCTCCTTGGATTCTTCTTCTGGCTTCTTTGCAGCTGTTTCTATGTTTTCTTTCTCTTCAGAAAGTGTTTTTATCTTTTCCTCTTCCAAATCCACAATTTCGATTGCTGCAGATTCTTTTGGCGGCACTGCTTCAACAATGACGTCCTCATCTTCGTCTTGACCGTCTCCATCTTCTTGCCCTATCGTTTGCTCTACCGTCAACGGCGCTGTTTTTTCTTCAAGATGTTCTTTTTCTGCAGGCTGAACCGGATCCAGTGCATGGTCATTCGGCACAAACTGAAAATCAATCGGCTCCATTTTCACCGGTTTCCAATCCGGTTCTTCGCTGTAATCTCCTTTGGAAAAATCCCGCTCCACAGCTTCTCGGCGCTCCAGTTCCTCTCGAGTCTCATAACCGAAAACTCCATCTTGCGTACATGCGATCACCTGCGGACTTCCTGCAACAGTATCCACTAAGCTTCGGCGGGCTGTTCCCTCTTCCAACTTAATGGGATATAGATTTTTTTTATGATATTTCTGTATCCTTCGATCATACTCCAGCATAGAGATTCCCTCTTGAGAAGGAGTCAGCACTACCTGCGGCCTTTCAAAGTCTCCAGCATAATACGCCGTGCGCTCCCATTGCTGCTGTTCATTAAAAGTAGTTTTTGATCGAACAGAACCAGAGGGATCCCAAGAAATCACTGCCCAACCATTTTTTTGCGGAATCGCTTTTTGAAAAATCTCCCCCGAACTTTCCATTTTCCATAAAAAGTGATGGTCAGCAAGGTGATATTTGGCGCTCAAATCCGCACCAAATTCCTCTGAACTGATCTCTCCACGCTGGGCAATTTTTTCCCGGAACCAGTTTTGGCGCACTTTCCCCAAAAGATCCTGCCCATCATCACAGAAGCGCGCACAGGTTACTGAATAAAAAACCGGGTCACTCACCGCTGCCGCCATCCTTTCAAAACCAAAATTCAACAAAATAGTCCATATTTATTATAAGAAAAGCGTTTGCATAATGCAACCTACTTTGCAGAATTTCCTTTGTTAAATGAAAGGAAGATAGACCATCTTCAAAAAATATGATATATTTAATGTTTAGAAAAGCAATCATTGGTTTCTGCTCAAAAAAATAAAAAGGCCATCCGGTTTTGCCGGACAGCCTAATGCTAAAGGGAAAATTCATTTCATTAGCCGCGGATTGCCGAGCCGACTTCATCTACGAAGCCGGTAACAGCCTGCGCTGCCTTATGAGCAGTTCTTCTCAGCTGACGGTTATTTTCCATTGCCTTTCCTCCAATAACCACAGCAGCAACACCGACAGCTGCGCCAGCGGCGATTCCTTTTACAAAACCCATTGTATTCTTATACATTAAATACAACCTCCCGAATAAAATTGCGGAACCTACAAATACAAGTCCCATCTTCTATCATCCCCTTCCAGAATGGTTTTATGGCTTGAAACATCCGGCGAAATAATTGCCATCTCTTGTTAAAATAAAAAAGCGAAAGGAAGTCCCCCTTTATGTCAAAGCTCAATGTTGTTCTCGTCGAACCCGAAATTCCACAGAATACCGGAAATATTGCACGTACCTGTGCATTGACCGGTGCCCGGCTTCACTTGGTCGGCCCCATGGGATTTAAAATCGACGATAAAAAATTAAAGCGTGCCGGTCTTGATTATTGGCATTTGCTTGATATTTCTTATTACGATAGTCTTACCGATTTTTTTTCGAAAAACGACGGAAATTTTTTCTACTTTTCCACAAAGGCCCGGCACATTCACAGCGATATATCCTACCCAACCGAAAACTGCTATTTAGTCTTTGGAAAAGAGACAGCCGGTCTGCCTGAAGAACTGCTGCTCAAAAATCCGGAATCCTGCGTGCGAATCCCCATGCTCAACAATCCCGATGCCAGAAGTCTCAATCTTTCCAATTCTGTTGCAATCGGCGTTTACGAATGTCTGCGGCAATGGGGATATCCGGAACTTCTTGTTAAAGGGGAACTGCATCGGCTGCACTGGTAAAACTAATCATGAATGAAATCCTTTTTTCGGCAAAAAATAAAACAATTGTTTGAAATAAAAAGTTTGTTAAATTTTTAATTATCTTTTCCAAATTGCCCTTTGTTCGCTTGAAAACCCTTTTGGGGCGTTGTATAATAAAGTCAATTTAAAGAACCTATCTGGAAGCGAAAAAACGGAAGGAGAAACACCATGAACTATCTGAACAAAAAAACAGTTGAGGACATTGATGTAACCGGAAAAAGAGTTCTTGTCCGCTGTGATTTCAACGTTCCCTTCGATGATCAGGGAAACATTACCGACACCAAACGCATTGATGGTGCAATGAAAACAATCCTTTACCTTGTTAATCACAAGGCAAAAGTAATTCTCTGCTCCCACCTCGGGCGCCCAAAGGGAGAATTCAATCCAAAGTATTCCCTTAAACCCGTCGCAAAATGCCTCTCGGAAAAACTTGGTTTTCCTGTAAAAATGGCAACCGACGTCATTGGTGAAAGCGCCCGTTCAATTGCCGCTTCTTTAAAAGACGGCGAAGTGGAACTGCTCGAAAATGTTCGTTTCCATAAAGAAGAAGAGAAAAATGATCCCGCTTTTGCAAAAGAGCTGGCTTCTTTAGCAGATATTTATGTGAATGACGCTTTTGGAACGGCGCACCGTGCTCATGCTTCTACAGCAGGCGTTGCCGATTATCTTCCGGCTGTCTGCGGCTTTTTGATTCAAAAAGAAATCACCATTATGGGCAAGGCACTCTCCGATCCAAAACGTCCCTTTGTTGCAATTTTGGGAGGAGCAAAAGTATCGGATAAAATTTCCGTCATCACAAACCTGCTCACAAAGGTTGATACTCTTATTATCGGCGGCGGCATGGCTTACACATTTCTGCGCGCGAAAGGCTATTCTGTCGGAACTTCTCTCTGTGAAGAAGATAAAGTTGATCTTGCAAAAGAGATCATGGCTTCTGCAGAGAAAAAGGGCGTCAAGCTTTTGCTCCCTGTAGATAACAAGATCGGCCATGAGTTTAAGCCGGATACCGAAGCAAAAATTGTCGATTCCGACCAGATTCCAGACGGCTGGATGGGTCTCGATATCGGCCCCAAAACGCAAAAGCTTTTTGCCTCTGCTATCAGTGGAGCCGGGACTGTTGTCTGGAACGGTCCTATGGGACTTTCCGAATGGGAAAATTTTGAATCCGGCACAGTAGCGGTTGCACAGGCAGTTGCCGACAGCGGCGCAATTTCGATTATCGGCGGCGGCGACTCTGCTGCAGCAGTCGAGAAATTCGGCTTTGCCGATAAGATGACCCATATTTCTACAGGCGGCGGCGCTTCCCTCGAATTCCTTGAGGGAAAAATTCTGCCGGGAATTGCCTGCCTAAACGATAAAGACTAACCAGATAAGAAGGAGATTTTTCCATGAAAAAATCGTGCCGCCGGGCAATAATTGCCGGCAACTGGAAAATGAATCAAACACCGAAAGAAGCAGCCGAACTGATCCGTGGGATTCTGCCGCTTGTAAAAGATGCAGACTGCGAAGTCATCTGCTGTGTCCCTTATGTCGATCTTCCCATAGCATTGGAGGTTACTCATGGAACCAACGTAAAGGTCGGTGCCGAAAACTGCCATTGGGAAAAGAGCGGCGCCTATACCGGTGAAATTTCCGCCGATATGCTTGCTTCTATGGAAGTGCCCTATGTGATTATCGGTCACAGCGAACGCCGAACTTATTTTGGTGAAACCGATATAACCGTTAATAAACGAATCCGTGCTGCACTGGACGCTGGTCTTTCCGTTATCGTCTGTGTTGGAGAGTCTTTGGAACAGCGGGAACAGGGCATTACTTCAGAACTGGTTTCTATGCAGACAAAGATCGCTTTAAACGGCGTCTCCGAAGAAGAAATGAAGCGAATGATTATCGCTTATGAGCCCCTTTGGGCCATCGGAACCGGAAAAACCGCCACTTCAGAGCAGGCCAATGAAGTGTGTTCGGTTATTCGCGGTACACTAAAATCTCTTTATGGAGAAAAGGTAAGCGAAGGAACTACCATTCAGTACGGCGGTTCCATGAAGGCAAAGAATGCTGCAGAACTTTTGGCTCAGCCTGATGTAGACGGCGGCCTCATCGGCGGCGCATCCTTAAAGCCTGATGATTTTGCCGCAATCGTAGATGCTGCTTCAAAAGGCTAATCTCAGATCATTAAACTTCCGGCGCGGACCGGGCGTTTCTGCCCTGTCCGCGCTCTGTGTATCAAAGCAGAAAATGGATTGTTTTAAAGGAGGAACTATTGATGGCTAAAAAGCCTTTAATTCTGATGATATTGGACGGTTTTGGGATTGCCCCTCCCGCGGGAAATGCCATTGCCGGCGCCAACAAGCCGAATCTTGACCGTCTCTTTTCGGAAAATCCCATCACTCAGATCGGTGCTTCCGGACTAAACGTGGGACTGCCGGATGGCCAAATGGGCAACAGTGAAGTCGGTCACACCAATATTGGTGCCGGCCGCATCGTCTATCAGGAGCTGACCCGCATTACAAAGTCGATTCAAGACGGCGATTTCTTTCAAAACCCGGCTTTTATCTCTGCCATGGAAAACGCAAAGCAGGAAGGCAAAGCCCTTCATCTGATCGGCCTGCTCTCAAGCGGCGGTGTTCACAGTCATATTGAACATCTCTATGCACTTGTGGAAATGGCTAAGCGCATGAATGTAAAGAATGTTTATATCCATGCGCTGCTGGACGGCCGTGACGTTCCTCCAGCCTCCGGCAAAGATTTTATTGCTGCCTGCAATCAGAAACTCTCCCAGATCGGTGTCGGCGAAATTGCAACTGTGATGGGCCGCTATTATGCAATGGACCGCGATAACCGCTGGGAGCGTGTGGAAAAAGCTTATGCCGCTATGGTATATGGAGAAGGCAACTTTTCAGATTCGGCCGAAGAAGCTGTAGAAAAGTCCTATCAGGAAAAGGTGACCGACGAATTTGTGATTCCTGCGGTGATTGACAAAGCGGGCTGTATTAAATCCGGCGATTCCGTAATCTTCTTCAATTTTCGCCCTGACCGTGCCCGCGAAATTACGCGCACCTTTGTTGACCCCGATTTTTCCGGATTTTCCCGCAAAAAAGGATTTTTCCCACTTACTTATGTCTGCATGACGCAGTATGACGCTACCATGCCCAACGTGCTGGTCGCATTCAAACCGGAAAGTCTGAAAAATACGATGGGAGAATACCTCTCGAAAAACGGGATGACACAGCTTCGGATTGCAGAAACCGAAAAATATGCCCACGTTACCTTTTTCTTTAATGGTGGTGTGGAAAAGCAATACCCCGGTGAAGACCGCATTCTTGTCAAATCGCCGAAAGTTGCTACCTATGATTTACAGCCCGAAATGAGTGCATACGAAGTCACAGACAAGCTGGTAGATGCCATCCATTCCGGAAAATACGATGTCATCATTTTAAATTACGCCAACTGCGATATGGTTGGGCATACCGGTATTTTTGCAGCCGCAAAAGCTGCTGTAGAAGCGGTCGATCAATGCGTCGGAAAAGTAGTCAGCGCTATCTCCGATATGCACGGTGTTGCCCTTATCACCGCAGACCACGGTAACGCTGATAAGATGGTGGACGAAAATGGAACCCCGTTTACAGCACATACCACGAATCCGGTCCCGTTTTGCGTCATCGGATATCCCTGTAAGCTGCGAAGCGGCGGCCGTCTCGCAGATATTGCTCCGACAATGCTCAAAATTTTGGGTTTGCCGCAGCCTCCCCAAATGACAGGGAAAAGTCTGATCGTTTAAAATGTAATTTTAGAAAAGGCCGTACAGTTTTAAACTTGTACAGCCTTTTATTGTTTTTTGCTCTCTAAAAAATATTTTGATTTGACATTTTACTGAAAATCACCTATTCTTTGTTATGTTATGATTTTTTCAGGAAAGTCTTTTCCAAAAAGGAGTTTAAAACATGATTCCAAGCATAAACATCGCCGGCATGGGATTTATTCTACTGGCATCTGTGGTATTACCATTCGGCCTTTATTTTTATTTTTATGCACGGCTACGGCATTTCCGAGCCTATCCGGTCATTTTTGGACTTGCGGCATATCTGTTTTTCGGCTATGCGATCGAATCCGTTATGGGACAGCAGTTGCTGGCTGCTCTAAACGCATTTCCAACCACCAACCCAACGCTTTATGTAGTAATGGTTCTGTTGATGGCTGGCCTGATCGAAGGCTCCGGTATGCTAACCTCTGCTTTTTTGCTGCGCTCGAAAATCTGCCGAGACAAAGCCCCCGCTTCTGAAATTGGTATTGGACTCGGCTTTGGCATTGCCTTTGGCGGATTAAAAACAGCATTGGAGTTTGGTCTTTATCAGATTTCGACCCTTCGTGTTGCGGCCGCAATCAATAGTCAAGGCATCGATAATCTTCTTCAGAATTTTACAGATGACGAAAAGGTTTTGGCTCAGGAACAAATTCAGGCGATTGCCAACACCCAGCCTTATTTGTACTTTATTACCGGCATAGAGCAAATTTTTATGATTTCTCTTCAGATTGCACTGGCAGTGCTGGTTTGGATGGTTATTACGCACCGTTTGAAATGGTACTTTTTCCCGATTGCAATCGTGCTGCACATGATCGCTTTAATTCCAACTGCACTTTCCGCAATTAACGCTTTGGATTTGATTGTGGCCCAAGTTTTATTTGCGCTGATTGTGATTGCAGTCACTTTTCTTACCTACTGGCTTTACAAAAAATATTGGGATTCGGTTCCACCGATTACGGAACAAACACGTACCCCTCGAAAAAAAAGGGCCGCTTCCCCAGCAGAAAAATAAACTTGATTTAAAAAGATCCCCGACAGGAAAATTTCTGTCGGGGATTCTTTTATAATTCTTTTCTCCAAAGTCCGTGCAAATTGCAGAAGCAATCTGCTCCGGTTACTTTTTCTCCTGTTGAAAGACAAAATTCCGCTTCCGGCCGATCTCCTGGAGAAAGCCAATGAAGCTTCCCCCCACGATTCGTTTCAAGAAAAATCCACTCAATATAATGCGCGCCCACCATTGGGTGATCTTGCACACTGATATGCACTTTTGCCGTATTTCCAGTGACGGTAATAACCGGCAAATGCCTTTCGGCACTTCCTTTTGCGTTCGATGGAGCTTCTTCCAGAGCATTTTCGCATTCATTCTGAACAAAGCCGGGATGCATTTGCAGATAAACCAAATTGCTTTTGCCTTTACACTGATAAAACTTAATTTTTGAATTCATATTCAATAACCTCCTTCTAAAACAATCTATGCTGCTCCCCTCGATTGTTCCAAAGGAAATGAGTTGTGATTCTCAAACTTAGATTACAAATCCACCGTTTACTCCCAAAATCTGGCCGGTGATAAAAGAAGAATTCTCATCTGCCAAAAAAGCAACTGCCTGCGCAATTTCTTCCGGCATTCCCAAGCGTTCCAACGGTGTCTCCTCCGCGAGCTCCCGAAGCGTTTCAGCACTATGCTGCTGATTCATGTCCGTAAGAATAACTCCAGGAGCTATCACATTCACCCTGATATGGCTGGGGCCAACTTCCTTTGCGAGTGCTTTTGTCAGACCAATAACTGCCGCTTTTGCCGCAGAATAATGTACTTCACAGGAAGCGCCCACCTGTCCCCACATGGATGAAATGTTGATGATACTCCCCGCTTTTTCATGAATCATATAAGGCAGCGCACATTGGCAGCAATGAAACACACCGTCTACATCGACGGCAAACAGTTGTCTCCAATCTTCCTCGGTCAGATCCGTAAAAAGTTTTTGCTGTGCAATCCCTGCATTGTTTACTAAAACATCTACGCCGCCTGTCCTTTGGAACATTTTTACCACCTGTGCGCGGTCGGATACGTCTGCTTCAATTGCGATTCCATTAATTTCTTTTGCCAATTCCAACGCTTGTACCTTACTGTGCTGATAGTTGACCGCGACTCGAAACCCTTTTTTTGCCAGGACCCGGCAACACGCCGCACCGATTCCGCGGCTGCCGCCTGTTACCAACGCCGTTTTCATATTTTTTCACCTCACAAATTATCTGTTGCCATCATAATTGCTGTCAGTGCCGCAAGCGGTGCGGTTTCTGTACGGAGAATACGGGGACCAAGGGTTGCCGGAACACCTCCGAATTCTGTTACCAACTGGACTTCCTCTTGTGAAAATCCACCTTCCGGCCCAATAAAAATCGTTGCTCTCTGATCTTCCGGGCTTAAAAGCGTTCGAATTTTTTCTCCGCCGCCCTCATAAAAAAGGATCTTTTTCCCTTCTGCATTTTGAGCCGCTTCTTTAAAAGAAATAATTGGTTCCACTTTTGGAACGATTCCTCGTCCGCTTTGTTTCGCAGCTTCCAACGCGATTTTCTGCCACCGCGCAATTTTCTTTTCGGCTGCTTTTCGATCCGGCCTCGATACACATCGGGAAGTTTCCATCGGATGAATTTGACTTACCCCAAGTTCCACCGATTTTTGTATGATCCAATCCATCTTATCGTTTTTCGGCAGTCCCTGGCAAAGCGTCACCTTTATGGTTGGTTCTGCAAAACTTTTTTGAATTTCCATGATTTTTACTTGCACAAAGTCTGAGCCCATCTGGGAAATTTCTCCTAGGTAATCATTTCCTAAGCAATCGCACAGCGTAATTTTTTCTCCAACCGTCATGCGCAGACTCTTCTCAATATGCTTTGCATCTTCTCCCTTAATAATCGCTTCATCATCAGGAATTGTATCAATGAAAAAACGTGGCATTTTATCTCTCTCCTGTCGCTCTTGTTTCTAAAGTAATTATAGCATGGAGACATTTTGATTGCTATGCAGATTTCTATTTTTGACTTTGTAAAAAAAACGATGCTGTAAAAACAGCATCGTTTTAAAACAGCTATTTGAAGAAAGCCTGTCCTCTTTTTATGCGATATGCATCGCCAGCGTAATAATACGCAGAACAAACAATCCGCCAACCACATACATAATGGGGGAAATATCTTTGATCTTGCCTGTGAAGATCTTGATGATAACCCAAGAAAGCATTCCAAACATAATGCCATTTGCAATGGAATAAGTAAACGGCATCATGATGATTGCGAGGAATCCGCCAACTGCATCAGCAAGATCCCCAGAGAACTTCATCTTCAGAACACTGCTCATCATCAGCAAACCGACAAAGATCAGAGCCGGCGCTGTTGCAAATCCCTGAATGGAAGTAAAGATCGGATAGAGCGGAATTGCAACCAGGAACAAAACGCCGCTGGTTACTGCTGTCAAGCCGGTACGGCCGCCTTCCGCCACACCTGCAGAAGATTCTACGAAGCTGGTTACGGTAGAAGTACCAAGGCATGCGCCCACAACAGTGCCGACTGCATCGGAAAGAAGTGCACGGCCTGCTCTCGGCAGTTCTCCTTTTTCGTTCAGCAAATTTCCTTTGGAAGCAACACCAATCAAAGTACCAACTGTATCAAACAAATCAACAAACAAAAATGCAAACATCACGATGACAAAATTCATCGGATTGTGTACCACATAATTAAAGTCAAACTGCATAAAAGTCGGTGCAAGCGACGGGAACGGTGTGTAATTTGCAAAAGACGGGATATTGGAATAAACTCCCGCTGCAGGGTTGACCACATACCAGCCGGAAAGCTCTGCAAAAATGCCGAGGATCCAAGTTGCCAAAATTCCAAGAAGGATAGCAGCTTTCACATGATAATGAGTCAAAACACCGATCAAAATAACACCAATTAAAGCGAGGACAACGGTAGGAGAAGCAAAATCACCGAGTGCAACCAAAGTAGAAGAGGAAACTTTTCCATCAACAATAGAAGCATCCGAACGAATGATTCCTGCACCTTTCAGCCCGATCATCGAAATAAAAAGGCCAATACCGGCGGTGATGCCATATTTCAGGTTTTCCGGGATTCCGTTTACAATCTTTTCACGGAATTTGAAAAGGGAAAGCAGAATGAAGATAAAGCCTTCTACCAAAACCGCAGTCAATGCGATTCTCCAGGCACCATCTCCCAATCCCATACCAAGGCATACGGAATAGGTGAAATAGGCATTCAGTCCCATGCCGGAAGCCAGAGCCACCGGATAGTTGGCAAAAAAGCCCATCACAAAAGTTGCAATTGCTGCAGACAGTGCTGTTGCAACGAATACCGCGTTTTGATCCATCCCTGTTAATCCCAACAAGCTGGGGTTTACCGCCAAAATATAAGCCATCGCAAGGAAGGTTGTCAGGCCGGCCAGGATTTCAGTTTTTACGTTGGTACCGTGCTCTTTTAGTTTGAAGATTTTTTCCAAAAGTATTCACGCTCCTCTTTCACTCTCGATCTTTTTTGCGGATTTTCCGCAAGAATTACAGATTTAAGTATACCTCATTTGACAAAAAAATCAACAGATTATTCATAAATCGTTCATAATTACAGGAAATACTCCAAAATATGCATGCAATCTGGTAAAGATGAGCAAGAATTTTGCAAAATTATTTTTCCATATTCCATTACGCTTCTAATATCCCATTAATTTCCATATTGTAAAAATAATTTTTCAGTGAAAACTGATTTAAAAGTTTTAAAAAAAGCCGCCTAACTTGCTCTCTAGAAGATAAAATCCCCTATTCATAATGTTTCATTCTAAAAAATCCACCTTTCATAAAAACGTTGGAAAAAGCATTGTTTTTTTCCACAAAAAAAACAGCTTTCTATCTTTAAAAAGATAGAAAGCTGTTTTCATTATTTTTACTTCAAACGATTTTGAAGTCCGTTTAATTCTTCTTTAAGTGTCTTTGGCATCTTATCTCCGAATTTCTTATAAAACTCAGAAATTCCCTCTGCCTCTTTTGTCCACTGTCCTTTATTTACATTCAAAATGGACTGCAGGGTCTCGCGGCTCATGTCAAGGCCATTCAGATTAATATCCTCAGCCTTCGGCACAAATCCGATCGGTGTCTCTACGGCATCAGCTTTTCCTTCACAGCGTGCAAGAATCCATTCAAGCACACGAAGGTTATCCCCGAATCCAGGCCAGATAAAGTGTCCGTCCTGATCCAGGCGGAACCAGTTCACATTGAAAATCTTCGGGGCTTTATCTCCAAGCTTTTCACCCATGTCAATCCAGTGCTGGAAATAATCTCCCATATGATATCCGCAGAACGGCAGCATTGCCATCGGATCGCGGCGGACAACACCAACTGCACCGGTAGCAGCAGCAGTCGTCTCAGAAGCCATGATGGAACCTACAAATACGCCATTGTTCCAGTCGCGGGACTGATAAACAAGCGGCGTTGTCTGTGCACGGCGGCCGCCGAATATGATTGCGGAAATCGGCACCCCAGTGCCCTTATCAAATTCAGGGCTAACACATGGACAGTTCTTTGCAGGCGCAGTAAAGCGGCTGTTTGGATGTGCACCCTTTTCCGTGCTTGTCTTTCCGTTCCATGGGTTTCCTTTCCAATCCACTCCGTTCTCCGGCGGATTCTTGTCAAGGCCTTCCCACCAAACAGTCTTATCATCCAGATTCTCAGCAACATTTGTAAAAATGGTGCCTTTATGTGTGCATTCCAACGCATTCGGATTGGATTTTGCATTAGTGCCTGGTGCTACACCAAAGAAGCCATTTTCAGGGTTGACTGCCCAGAGACGGCCATCCGGTCCGATTCTCATCCATGCGATATCATCGCCAACTGTCCAAACCTTATAGCCTTTCTTGCGATAGACCTCCGGCGGAATCAGCATTGCAAGGTTCGTCTTGCCACAGGCAGACGGGAATGCGGCAGAGATATATTTAATCTCACCCTTTGGATTCTGTACTCCCAAAATCAGCATATGCTCAGCCATCCAGCCCTCGTTCTTCCCGAGGAAGGAAGCAATGCGCAAAGCAAAGCATTTTTTGCCCAGCAGCACATTTCCGCCGTAACCGGAATTAACCGAAATAATGGTATTGTCCTCCGGGAAGTGACAGATATACCGTTTTTCGGCGTCGATGTCACACTTTGCGTGCAATCCTCTGACCCAGTCGCTGCTGTCGCCCAAAGACTCCCAGACCTTGTCCCCGACACGAGTCATAATGGACATATTGAGCACTACATAGATGGAATCGGTCAGCTCCACACCAATTTTGGAGAATGGAGAACCGATCGGCCCCATGGAATAAGGAATCACATACATGGTGCGGCCCTTATAGCTTCCACGGGCAATATCATAGAGCATCTTGTAGCATTTCTGGGGTTCCATCCAATGGTTGGTAGGACCTGCGTCCTCTTCTTTTCTGGAACAGATAAAAGTGCGGTCCTCCACACGCGCAACATCGTTGACGGCAGTACGGTGAAGATAACAACCCGGCAGCTTTTCCTGATTCAGTTTGATCATTTCGCCGGTCGTACATGCTTCTTTGCGGAGAGCTTCCAACTGCTCTTCAGAACCGTCAATCCAAACGACGTCCTTCGGCGTTACCAGCGCTTTCATCTCTTCGATCCATTTCAATACGGACTGATTTTTAGTCATAGTCCAATCTCCTTCCAGCTCGTTTAGCCTTTCAAATTCGATTTTTATTATAATACAAAAGATATTGAGAATCAATGTGAATTCTGTTGAATTGCCAGAGCGCCCCTTTATAAAATGTAGAATCTTCCAAATAATAATTAAGAAATAGAAAGTTCCGGTTTTGCATTCAGATCAAGGCCCGCAGTATGCCCCGCCTGATACTCATAGTAAGCCTGTGCACCAACCATTGCCGCATTATCTCCGCAATAGCGAATCTCCGGGCAATAAAATTGCCAATGACGTTTGTCGCTCACGCTTTGCAACCGACGGCGCAAAAGACGATTAGCACTCACTCCGCCGGCAATCACCAGTTTTTGGCTGCCGGTCTGCTCCATCGCTTTCACCGTATTTTCTTCCAAGCAATCCACGACCGCTTTACGGTAAGATGCCATCAAATCCGTCAGATTGACCTCTTCTCCACGCTGTTTTGCGTTATGCAGCAAATTGATGACCGCCGTTTTTAATCCGGAAAAGCTGAAATCCAACGGAGCCCCGTCTACTCTTGGATGCGGCAGACGAAAAGCATTCTCGTTTCCTTCTTCGGCGCGCCGATCTAGTTCAATTCCGCCAGGATAGGGCAGCCCCATTGCGCGGGCAGCTTTATCAAACGCTTCTCCGGCGGCATCATCTCTCGTCTGTCCCAAAACACGAAGATCCGTATAATCCTGCACTTCTACTAGGTGAGTATGTCCACCCGAAACCACCAAACAGAGAAACGGCGGAGTAAGCTCCGGTGAAGTCAGATAGTTTGCCGCAATATGACTCCTGAGATGATGAACCGGAATCAGCGGCTTTCCGGAAGCCATACAAAGTCCTTTTGCAAAATTGACTCCCACCAAAAGGGCACCAATCAATCCCGGCGCATAGGTCACGGCAATCGCATCTACTTCGGAAAGCGTCATGCCCGCCTGTTCCAGCGCCTGTTCTGTTACCGGCACCACTGCCTCACAGTGTCTGCGGGAGGCAATCTCCGGCACAACCCCGCCATAGAGCTTATGCTCTTCCACCTGCGACGCTATCACGCTCGAAAGGACCTTTCTTCCGTCTTCTACAACTGCCGCGGCAGTTTCATCGCAGCTGCTTTCCAATGCTAAAATCCTCATAGGATCGTATCTCCTTTATTCTGCTCAAAATAAATAAAAAACCGAGTATGTGATTTTCTCCATACTCAGTTTTTTATTTTATCATATTCTTTTGAGAATGGCCAGAAAATCAATTTTTCTTTTTCTGATTGCCAACCCATGCATAAAAAATTGGAATGGTCAGATATAACATCCAGCCCGGATGCCAAAGATCAAAAAGGAAACCAAGAATCAAATAAAGGATTGTAATTAAGACCGGATAAACACCTTCCAGATGGCAAGTCCTCGCAAGAATCGGGCAAAGGAGAAGGCAGCCGAGAACCAAAACCCATTTTATATTTAAAAGCATCCACAGCATAACACAAACCAAAAGCGCCACAACACAGATTCCAATCATCTGGTTGGAAATAGAGTGTCTGCGGGGTTCTTCAGGAATAGGGTTCGAATAAGCAACAGATTCCTGTGAAAAATCCGGCTCCGATTTTTCTGTCGGCTGCTGCGGCTGTGATGGTTCCGTATTTTCCCCATTGAAATTCGCTCTTTCATTTCTCATTTGTTCCGCTTGTTTCTGAAGGCGCTCTGCCGCCTCTTTTACTGATTCTTCAGAAGGCATCTCGAGGGACGGCTGCGCTCCTTTTTGCGAACTTTCCGCAGCAGAGGCTTCTTCTTGGTCCGGCACTTTTGGCAGTTCCAAAGAAATCTTTTCCTCTTTTTCTCCCACAATTCCTTCCGGATCACGATTTTCAACGGGGTCGTCTGTTTTAAGCAAATCGTCGAGAGAAATCTGATACAGCCGCGCAAGCAAAATCAGATTATCAGTATCGGGAGAAGATTCCGCCCTCTCCCATTTAGAAACTGCCTGTCGGCTGATTCCAAGCTTTTCTGCCAATTCCTCCTGGGAAAGTCCCTGTTTCTTCCGCAGCTGCACCATTCGGTTTGCAATCTCAATATTCATTGATCGTACTCCATTCCTGATTTTTCTAATTGATTTTGTGTTTTAAAAATAACACAAAAGATTCGGTTGCGGCCAGCAATTCTGCTTTTCAAATGGCGCAACTTTTAGTTGCGAACGCTTATTTAAAGCCAAAATCAATCCTTTTTTAAGAATTTCGTAAAGATCCACCCATCCTCCGGCGGATTTGTATAAAACTGTTTTCGTACCCCATTTTTCTCAAATTCCAGTTTGTGATAAAGGCTGACCGCCGCCCGGTTAGACGGCCTGACTTCCAACGAAATAAAGCTGCCCTCATGCTCTTTTCCATACTGAAGAAGCCCTTTTGTAAGCATTTCTCCGATTCCTTTTCGGCGAAAATCCGGATGTACCGCAATATTATCTACATACCCTTCTCCGCAAACAAAATGCATCCCGCCATATCCGCAGACTGTTCCATCTTCTTCTGCCACCAGAAAAACAGCCGTACTGCTTTCTAATTCCGCCCGCAGCCCTTCTTCTGTCCATGGTGTGGAAAAACATAGCTTTTCGATCTCGGCAAGAGCCGGAATGTGTTTTTCCTCCATCGGGTTCAATCGAATCAACCGTCTCTGCCCCCTAATCTTTCTGGTAAACGATCCAATCAAATACAATTTCTGTTTTGAGCGTCTCTGTTTGTTCCAAACGTTCAATCCCTTCTTTAGGCGTTTTCCACGCATAAGGCGTCATTGCAAACAGATCCATGATTGCTTCTCTGTCATGAAGTTTCAGTTCTCCGCGCACCGGGATTCGCTCCAAAAACGAAAATCCATCGTATTCTGTTTTTCGGTGCTCATTTTCATAGGGATGTTCATACAAAATCTCTTTATAACCAAAAAGATGGCGCTCTCCCGGCACTGCCAAGAGAAAGATTCCGCCCGGTTTTACCACCCGCAAAAATTCCTGCGGCATCACCGGAGAAAAGACGTCCAATAAAAGGTCGGCTCCGCAATCAGAAAACGGGATCTCGAAGCTGCTCCCCACTGCAAAAGAAATGCCCGGATACTGTTTTGCAGCTGCCTTGACGGCAAATTTTGAAATATCGAAACCAAAAACGAGGGGCGTTTTCCCCTCCTGCAAAAGCGATTCTTTTAAACCGTTCGTGTACCAACCTTCTCCGCAGCCGGCATCAAGGATCACTGGGGAATCCTTTTGAGAAAGACAGCGGGAAGCAATTTGATCTAAAGCATCCCCAAAAATTTGATAGGTGCCCCGCTCCAGGCATCTCCTGCGGGCCGCCACCATTTTTTTATCGTCACCCGGCATTTTGCTGTGTTTCCGATTCGGCGGCAAAAGATAAAGATAACCTTCTGAAGCGAGGTCATAACTATGCCCTTTTTGGCAGCGAAAGGCATGCTCTTTTTCCGCATAAAACAATGGACCTTTACAGATTGGACAGATAAATCCCATATTTTTCTCCTTAGGACTTTGCTTCATACCACGTTTTTCCAATTGTCGCCTCTGCCACCATCGGAACAGAAAGCGAAACTGCGCCTTCCATCTCTTCTCTTAAAAGAGACGCCGCTTTAGAGGCCTCTTCGCGAGGCGCTTCCACAATCAATTCATCGTGTACCTGCAAAATGAGTTTTGACTTCATGTGTTCCTTTTCGAGTCGATCCTGCACCTTAATCATCGCAATCTTGATAATATCTGCTGCAGCACCCTGAATCGGCATATTCCGGGCGACCCGCTCCCCGAAAGAGCGCAGATTAAAATTACTGCTCCGAAGTTCCGGCAGATACCTGCGGCGGCCGAAGATCGTCTCAGCATAGCCGCGCTCTTTTGCAAGCTCTACGGATTTTTTCATATACTCATCAATGCCGCTGTAGTGGGCAAGATAATCTTTAATATACTGATCAGCTTCCCTGCGGGAAACCCCAATATCTTTTGAAAGAGAAAAAGCGCCAATTCCATAGACAATCCCAAAGTTGACCGCCTTGGCACGAC
This sequence comes from Ruminococcaceae bacterium UBA5397, assembly GCA_002411615.1. GTDB lineage: Bacteria > Bacillota > Clostridia > Oscillospirales > Acutalibacteraceae > Caproicibacterium. Next base: position 2,699 of record DHOF01000005.1, on the reverse strand, counting down.
TGCGCATTAGGGGCGTCACCATTTCTTCCGGCATATGAAACACCTGTGAAGCAGTAGCACGATGAATATCATCGCCATTTAAAAACGCCTGGCGCATATTTTCATCATTTGCAACATGAGCAAGCACTCTTAATTCGATCTGGCTGTAATCGGCATCGACAAGCACCCACCCTGGACGAGCCACAAAAAATCTCCGCAGCTCTCGGCCTTGATCAGAGCGCACCGGAATATTCTGCAAATTGGGTTCAGTCGACGAGATTCTGCCGGTTCTTGTCTCGGTCTGATTGAAGCTGGAATGAATTCGTCCATCTTCACCGATCACTTTTAACAAACCGTCGCAATAAGTGGATTTCAGTTTAGAGAGGCTTCGATACCGAAGGATTTCCGAAATAACCGGATTTTCATACTGCAAAGATTCCAGCACCGCCGCGCTGGTGGAGTAACCACTCTTTGTCTTTTTTCCATGCGGCAGCCCCAATTTTACAAAGAGCGCATCTCCTAACTGTTTTGGAGAATTCAGGTTAAACTCATAGCCAACTTCCTCAAAAATTCCTTTTTGAATGGTTTCAATATCACTCTGCATAGACTCGCCGTATTTTTTGATTCCCTCGGCGTCTACTGCAAAGCCCTCCCGCTCCATGCAGGAAAGCACCCATGCAAGCGGCAGTTCAATATTGGAAAGAAGCTCTTCCTGTCCGGCTTCGGCAATTTTTTTGGAAAGTGCCCCAAATAATCCTGGCAAAGAAAGCACGCGCGCAAAGCGCTCCGCTTTTTTCTGATTTTCCGGCAAAAGGTCTTCCGGTACCGGATTCTCCATTTTCCATACTTCACAGACCGACACCCCATATTCCTGGCACAGACGGTCAAAATCGTATCCCGCAGCAGAGGGGTCCAAAAGATATGCTGCTAAAAGTACATCCATCTTTGCGTGTTTTAAAAAGATTCCGTCTTTTGCAGCAGCATTCTGCAGAGACTTCACGTCATAGGTAATAACGGGAGTTTTGGGATTTCCCAAAAGGCTGCGAATCTCTTCCGGTTTTTCCAAAAGGCAGGCGCCGCGTTCGACCGCGACGGCTAACGTTTCGATCGAGCCGTCTTTCCGATAAAAAGCTAAGAGCGGCGCTTCCCCTTTTTTCTCAAGTTCCGGCAGATAAAGGTCCGGTGCCGGGCTGCGGAAAAGGGAAACATGATCAATCTTTTCCTGCTTCTTAGGGGCTTCATCCGGAAGATTCTGCAGTTCGAGCTTTTCCATCAATTTAAAAAGC
>DHOF01000005.1:1096-1275 GCA_002411615.1 Ruminococcaceae bacterium UBA5397 | reverse complement strand
AGCTTTTCCATCAATTTAAAAAGCTCCAGTTTTGTCATCAGCCTAGTCGTTTCGTCCTTTTTAATCGGAAACGGCACATAATGTGAAATATCGGTATCGACCGGCGCGCTCAGACAGATTGTCCCCAGCTCCCGTGAAAGATAGGCACTTTCTTTTCCTTCCCGCAGCTTTTTGCGCAT
>DHOF01000005.1:404-886 GCA_002411615.1 Ruminococcaceae bacterium UBA5397 | reverse complement strand
TCGTCCAAATGATCGTAAATATAATCAATCGAATGATAATTCTGAATCAGTTCTCCAGCGCCTTTCGGCCCGATTCCCGGAACTCCTGGAATGCAGTCGGAAGAATCCCCCTGCAGCGCCTTGATTTCAATCATTTCTTTTGGCGTTACCCCGTAAATTTCCTTTACTTTTTCTTCCGTATAGAGCATTACCTGCGGTTGACCAAATTTAGTAGATGCAAGGCGTACGCTGGTATAGGGGCCGACAAGCTGCAGACTGTCGCGATCCCCGGTAGCAATGACACAGGTATTCCCATTTTCCGCACAGGCTTTTGAAAAAGTCCCCAGAATATCATCGGCTTCATATCCCTCACAAGTCACAAGATGATATCCTAAATCTTTCAAAAGTTCTTTGAGCGTCGGCATCTGCTGTGCGAGTTCTTCCGGCATCCCGTGACGGTTCGCCTTATATCCTGCATATTTTTTGTGCCGGAATGTTGGACC
>DHOF01000005.1:0-161 GCA_002411615.1 Ruminococcaceae bacterium UBA5397 | reverse complement strand
CCGAATCGGGCTGCACTTCATCCAGGAGCTTTTGAAGCATCATCAGAAAGCCATAGATGCCGTTGGTGTAAAGGCCTTCTTTTGTCGTCAGAATTTTGATTCCGTAAAATGCGCGATTTAAAATGGAATTTCCATCTAATACCAGAATTTTCATACAGTCC
>DHOF01000090.1 GCA_002411615.1 Ruminococcaceae bacterium UBA5397 | reverse complement strand
ATGTGCATGGGATTTGGGTGCAACGCGGCCGGAATTGTCGGGTGCCGGATTATTGACTCCCCTCGAGAGCGGCTTCTCGCAATTTTGACAAATAACTTTGTACCATGTAACGGCAGATTTCCAACGCTGATTGCGATCATTACCATGTTCTTTATTGGTGCGGCGGGCAGTACAGCTTCTTCTTTCCTTTCGGCACTGCTTTTGACCGCTGTAATTGTGCTGGGGGTTCTTGTAACGTTAGGCGTTACAAAACTGCTTTCGAAGACGCTTTTAAAAGGAATCCCTTCTTCATTCACACTAGAGATGCCGCCTTATCGAAAGCCGCAGATCGGAAAGGTAATTGTGCGTTCTATTTTTGACCGAACGCTATTTGTGCTGGGAAGAGCAGTTGTAGTGGCGGCACCTGCCGGCCTTGTCATTTGGCTGATGGCCAATGTTACCGTCGGAGGAGTCAGCCTTTTAAATCACAGTGCGGCTTTTCTTGATCCATTTGCAAAGCTGATGGGGTTAGATGGTGTGATTTTAATCGCATTTATTTTGGGATTCCCTGCAAATGAAATTGTGATTCCGATTATCATCATGGCATATATGGCAAAGGGAAGTATTCTCGAACTGGGAAATTTGATGGAGATGAAACAGCTGTTTGTTGCAAACGGATGGACTTGGCAGACTGCAATTTGTATGATGCTTTTTTCCTTAATGCATTGGCCTTGCTCAACAACGCTTTTGACCATTCACAAAGAAACTGGAAGCCGGAAATGGACGGCACTGGCGGCATTCATTCCGACTGTCATTGGAATTTTTAGCTGTATGGTTTTCCATTTGATTACGACACCATTTCTGTAAAAATCGGATTTAAAACTCTATACGCATATAAAAAATGACCGGCTTAGGAATGTCTTTTCTAAGCCGGTAAATTTTATATTTAAGGGTAGAAACTAATCAAATTTTGGCTTGCAGTCTTATCGATCCGAACCATCACGGGAATAACTGTAAAAACATCTATATTTAGCCGGCAAATTGTCAGTTGTTTGTTCGTGCTTTTTCGTTTTTCTGCTTTATTCCTGGAACCTTTTGTGATAAAATAAAAAAATATGGCATACCGTGATTTTTCGCGGAAATCATTGTTACAAGGAGTCGATCTGAAGATCGGCGGAACGGGGGAACGAATGTCAAAGGTCATCAGAGTATTTATAGAAAAAAAGCCCGGATTTGATGTTGCGGCGCAGCAGATGCGGAAGGATCTTGTGGAAAATCTGGGACTTAAAAACCTCGAAGAACTGCGGCTGATCAACCGTTATGATGTAGAGGGACTTTCCAGGGAGGATTTTGTACGCGCACGGGATCAGATCTTTTCTGAACCCAATGTGGATAACGTTTATGAAGAAACCTATCCTGTGCCGGAGGGCTTTGAGGTTTTTGCAATGGAATATCTGCCGGGACAGTATGATCAGCGCGCTGATTCTGCTGCCCAGTGTGTTCAGCTTTTAACCCAAGGAGAGCGGCCGCAGGTCGTAACTGCCCGTGTGGTCGCGGTTAAGGGGAAGCTCTCTAAAGGAGACTTTGATAAAATCAAATCTTATATGGTAAACCCTGTCGAAAGTCGCTTAGCCTCTCTCCAAAAACCGGAAGATCTCAATATTCGGGCAGAAGTTCCGGCAAATGTTGCTCGGGTGACGGGCTTTATTGTGTGGGATGAGAAGAAGCTAAAAGAATACTATGACTCTATGGGATTTGCCATGAGTTGGGAAGACCTTTGTTTTGTAAGAGATTATTTTAAGAAGGATGAAAAAAGAGATCCTTCTGTTACGGAACTGCGGGTCATTGATACCTATTGGAGCGATCACTGCCGTCATACGACGTTCAGCACCCGCCTAAAAAAGATTGACGTTCAAAAATCAGCGGTTAGTAAGTCCATCGAAGATGCAGTTAAGCTGTATTTCGATACTCGTAAGGAAGTATACGGAGACCGGGATAAAACTGTTTCTTTGATGGATATGGCCTGCATCGGAGCAAAAGCGCTCAAAAAGCGTGGATTGGTTCCGGATCTGGATGAGAGTGAAGAAATCAATGCCTGCTCTATTGAAGTTCCGGTCACGATTGACGGAAAAACAGAGCAGTGGCTGGTGCAGTTTAAAAATGAGACCCATAACCACCCGACCGAAATCGAGCCTTTTGGCGGCGCAGCAACTTGCTTGGGCGGCGCAATCCGCGACCCGCTTTCCGGCAGAGCTTATGTTTATCAGGCAATGCGTGTTACCGGCAGCGGAGATCCCCGTACTCCGTTTGAAAAGACACTGCATGGAAAACTTCCTACCAGAAAAATTACGACCGGTGCAGCCCAGGGCTATTCGTCTTATGGAAACCAGATCGGCCTTGCTACCGGACAAGTACAGGAACTTTATGACCCCGGCTATGTTGCAAAGCGCATGGAAATCGGTGCCGTTATTGGGGCGTCTCCCAAAAAGAATGTTGTGAGAGAAGAACCAAAGGCGGGAGATGTGATTGTCCTTTTGGGTGGCAGTACAGGCCGTGACGGAATCGGCGGCGCAACCGGTTCTTCTAAAGCACATACAGAAGAAAGTGTAGAAGAGTGCGGCGCAGAAGTACAAAAAGGAAATCCTCCGACAGAACGAAAACTGCAGAGAATGTTCCGCAGACCCGAAGTTTCCACGCTGATTAAGCGCTGCAATGATTTTGGAGCCGGCGGTGTTTCGGTTGCAATCGGAGAGCTGGCCCCCGGATTAAAAATTGACCTTGATAAAGTACCGAAGAAATATGAGGGTCTTGATGGAACGGAACTGGCAATTTCCGAAAGTCAGGAACGTATGGCCGTCGTTTTGGCGCCGGAAAATGTTGACGCATTTATTAAGGCTGCCGGAGAAGAAAATCTGAATGCGAAAATTGTGGCGGTTGTCACGGAAGAGCCGTGTCTGCAGATGTTCTGGCGCGGAGATGAGATCGTTAATATCACCCGTGCATTTTTGGATACCAACGGCGTTACGCAGGAGACAGATGTAGAAATCTGTGCACCAAATGGCAGCGACGACCTTTCGAAGGTAAAAGCAAATGCTTATCGGGAAATCGTTCCGCAGGAGCTTTGCGGAAAACCTCTTTCTGAAGCGTTTATAGAAAACCTTTCCCGTCTCAATGTCTGCAGCCAGAAGGGCCTTTCGGAGCGGTTCGATTCTTCGATCGGCGCTGCAACGGTGCTGATGCCTTTTGCAGGAAAATTCCAGTTGACGCCGGAAGAAGCAATGGCGGCAAAACTGCCGGTCGATGGAGAAACGGATGATGCCACAGCGATGGGCTACGGCTATATTCCGGGAATTTCTGAGTTTTCTCCGTTCCATGGAGCGGCATGGGCAGTCGTAGAAAGCCTTTCTAAACTTTGCGCAGTCGGTGCGGATCCGTTAAAAGCACGGTTGACATTTCAGGAGTATTTTGGCCGTATGACAGAAGACGCAAAACGTTGGGGAAAACCGACGGCGGCGCTTTTAGGCGCCTTGACCGCGCAGCTGAAACTGGGACTGCCTTCCATCGGCGGAAAAGACAGTATGTCCGGTACTTTTGAAGACTTGGATGTTCCTCCGACTTTAGTGAGCTTTGCAGTTGCGATGACAAAAGCAAGCAAGACGATTTCGGCAGCGCTTTCGGGAGCGGGCCATAAATTGGTGCTGATTTCATTGCCGCAGGATTCCGAGACCGGATTGCTGCCCTGCTTTGGCGGCATTCAAAAGGTTTATCAGATGGTTCATCAGATGATGGAAAAGGGAGAAGTCCTTTCTGCTTCCGTTGTCAAAGAGGGCGGCGCAGCAGCTTCTGTTGCAAAGGCAGCTTTCGGCAATAAGATCGGTGTCCGCTTTGCGAAAGAAGCCGAAAATGGAACACTTTTGTTCCGCCCGCACAGTGGCGATCTGATTTTGGAACTCAAAGAAAATGTTTCTTTGCCGCAGGGGGCAGTCCTTCTTGGAGAGACCACCGAAGAGCCTGTGATCGAACTGCAGGGACAAAAAATGGCGATTGATTCGCTCATTTCCCACTGGATGGGAACCCTTGAGAAAATTTTCCCCAGTCATGCAAATGAGCAGCCGGTCGGGTTTACAGTGCCGCTCTTTACGAAGCGTAATCAGAAAGCACCGGCAATCAAGACGGCTAAACCCAGAGTCTTTATTCCAGTATTCCCAGGCACTAATTGTGAATATGATTCTGCAAAGGCGTTTCGCCGTGCCGGCGGTGATCCGCAGGTATTGGTGGTTAAAAACCTTTCTGCTTCCGGGATTGAAGAGACAATCCGTAAAATGGAGCAGATGATCAACGAAAGTCAGATTATTATGCTGCCGGGAGGATTTTCCGGCGGCGATGAACCGGACGGTTCCGGTAAATTTATTGCAACGACGTTCCGCAATCCGAGAATTGCAGAAGCGGTTTCCCGCCTGTTGGAGCAACGGGATGGCTTGATCCTGGGAATCTGCAACGGATTCCAGGCACTGATTAAACTGGGCCTTGTTCCGTATGGAAAGATTATGGAACCTAGCGCAGAAGCCCCGACTTTGACCTTTAATACGCTCGGGAGGCACGTTTCCCGAATGGTTTATACGCGCGTTGCCAGTGTAAAGAGTCCATGGCTCTCAGGGGTAGAGGCAGGAGATTTGTTTACGATTCCTGTTTCTCACGGAGAAGGACGCTTTGTGGCGAGTGATGCTGTGATGAAACAGCTGATTGAAAATGGGCAGATTGCTACGCAGTATGTAACGCCCTGCGGAATTCCTTCTGGGGATATTGAATGGAATCCAAATGGTTCCGACTGTGCGGTTGAGGGTATCACCAGCCCCGATGGCCGTGTGTTCGGGAAAATGGGCCATTCTGAGCGCAGAGGAGAAAATCTCTATCAGAATGTTCCCGGGGAAAAAGACCAGAAACTGTTTGAATCGGGTGTAAAGTATTTTGGATAAGTATTTAAAACGTACTTGGGCAGAAATTGATCTGGATGCGGCAGAGTATAATTATCATGCAATCCGCAGTGCACTGCATCCGGGAATCAAGATGTGCTGCGTCGTAAAGGCGGATGCTTATGGACATGGTTCCGAAGTGCTGGCTCGTCTTTATGAGAAACTAGGCGCTGATTGGCTGGCCGTTTCCAATTTGGAAGAGGCTATTCAGCTGCGCAACGAAAAAGTACATCTGCCGATTTTGATTCTTGGTTATACACCGCCCAAGATGGCGGGACAGCTCTGTGCTTTAAATATTTCGCAGGCATTGCTTTCGGAAGAATATGCCGAAGCATTGAACCAAGAGGCAGTTCGACAGGGGACAACGGTCCGCTGTCATATAAAATTAGATACCGGTATGAGCCGAATCGGTTTTGTTTATCAGCAGCCTTTTCGCGATGGAGCTTCGCTCGACGCGATTGAGCGTGTCTGTAATCTTCAGGGCCTGATTCATGAGGGAATCTTCACCCATTTTGCAGTAGCGGATGAAGGAGAAGCAGGAAGAGCATTTACGGAACATCAGTTTGCATGCTTTTCCGGCGCAATTAAAGAACTGGAGAAGCGTGGAGTTACTTTTAGGCTTCACCATTGTGATAATTCCGCCGGCGTTACGGAATATCCGCAGATGCAGCTCGATATGTGCCGCCCGGGTGTGATTCTCTATGGGATGCAGCCTTCCGCTGCTTTGCAGAATCCGCTGCAGTTAAAGCCGGTGATGGCGCTTAAAAGCGTAATTTCGCTTGTCAAGACACTTGAACCTGATACGCCGCTCAGCTATGGCTGTACCTGTAGAACACAACAGAAAACAGTGGTGGCAACTGTGCCGATCGGTTATGCGGACGGCTATCCTCGGATGCTCTCCAATCAAGGCGAAGTTCTGGTGCACGGCCATCGGGCGAAAATTCTTGGAAGAGTCTGTATGGATCAGCTGATGATTGATGTGACCGGAATCGAAAATGTTCATGCGGATGACGAGGTAACATTGATTGGCTGTGAAGGGGAAGAAAGTATTTCCGCTGCAGAGATTGCAGGCCTTTGCAAAACAATTAATTATGAAATTACCTGCGATATCAATAAGCGGGTGTCGAGGGTTTATTTAAGAAATGGAAAACCTGTTTCCGTAACCAACCTTATTTGCTGAACTGAATGATAAAAATGCTCTCTGCAGTTTTTGTCTGCAGAGAGCATTTTTATTGTACAGATGATTTTTTAAGAGAGCAGCATGCGGTCGTTTGTAAGCGCTGCACCTTGAGCCGTATGAAAACGTGCCAAAAGATCATCAACAGTAAGAGATTTTTTTTCTTCTTCTTTAATATCAAAGAGAATCGTTCCCTCATTCATCATGATAATACGGTTGCCGTATTTGAGAGCATCACTCATATTATGAGTGACCATCATGGCGGTAAGTTTATCTCGTTTGATAAATTCGTCTGTCAGGTTTAAAACGGTTGCCGCTGTTTTAGGGTCAAGCGCTGCCGTATGTTCATCCAAAAGCAAAAGCTTAGGTTTTTGCAGAGTCGCCATCAAAAGAGTCAGCGCCTGACGCTGTCCGCCGGAAAGGAGACCTACCTTATTGGTGAGACGGTTTTCCAGTCCTAAATCCAATACTTTTAATTTTTCCCGATAGAGTGTGCGCTCTTCTTTTGTAATTCCCCAGCGCAATGTCCTTGTCTGTCCGCGGCGATAAGCCATTGCAAGATTTTCTTCGATCCCCATATCGCCGGCAGTACCGCGCATCGGGTCCTGAAAAACACGGCCAAGATATTTTGCCCGTTTAAATTCCGGCAAACGAGAAACTTCTGTGCCGCCCAAGACAATAGAACCGCTGTCACATGGGAAAACACCTGCCACTAAATTTAGTAAGGTGCTTTTTCCGGCGCCGTTTCCGCCGATAATGGTGACGAAATCTCCAGGGTCGAGGTGAAGATCAATGCCAATCAGCGCTTTCTTTTCATTGACGGTTCCTTTATTAAATGTTTTGCATACATTTTTAAGTGTTAACATCTGGCATCCCTCCTTACTCTTTTGGATCAATTTCGTCCGGATCTTTATCCGAATCATCAATGCTGTCTTCGATTGCGCGGTCAGGGACAAGCGGCGGCGGAAGCTTTTCTTTGCGGCGTGCAGACCATGCCTGAACGTTCTTTTTTAGGATCGGGAAGAAAAGTGCCAATGCTACGACGATTGAAGAAAGCAGTTTCATGTCCTGTGACTTGAGGCCCATAAAGAGAACCAATGCAATAATGATACGATAAACAACAGAACCCCCAAGCATAGCAATGAGCCGTGCAATAAAGCTGAGGTGATGCCCGAGCAGCACTTCGCCGATAATAACGGAGGCAAGACCGATTACGATGGTGCCGATTCCCATGCTGACATCACCAAATCCCTGTACCTGTGCGACAAGAGCGCCGGAAAGACCGACGAGGCCATTGGAGAGAACCAGTGCCAAAATGGTCATGGTGTCTGTATTGACGCCCAGAGAACGTACCATGTAGGGATTGTTGCCGGTAGCACGAATCGAGCAGCCGATTTCGGTGCCGAAAAACCAATACATCAAAGCAATGACAATCGCGGCGATAATACCGCCGAGAAGCAGTTCACAATTATATTTGGAAACGCCGGGCAGCATTGCTTCTACCTTCATATCAACAGTATCAACGCCTAAGAGCGGAATGTTTGCCTTTTCTCCCATGATGTGCAGGTTGATGGAATAAAGAGCAGTCATGGTAAGAATGCCGGCTAAGATTCCCGGAATTTTCATTTTGGTGTTGAGAAATCCTGTTAAAAATCCGCAGCACATTCCGCCCAGAAGTGCCACCAAAAGTGATAGGAACGGGTCCATGCCCTTTGCGGTTAAAATGGCAGAAATTGCACCGCCGGTTGCAAAAGAACCATCTACCGTCAGATCGGCAAAATCCAGCACCCGAAAGGTAATGTAAACGCCTAAAGTCATGATGCCCCATAAAATTCCTTGCGCGGCTGCGCCGTGGACGGCACCCAGTAAGTTTGAAATATCCATATTCTATAACCCCGATATCATTGATTTTTTGCGCTTTCGGGCGGTGAGTTGCCCCACCGCCCGAAAATGCAGATCTAGTTTTTCTGTCTGTTAAGAAGCACTGGAGACATCCTGCCCTTTGGTAATCTTTTCGGGCAGTGTAATACCGAGCAGTTTTGCAGTAGCGCTGTTGTAGGAAATATCATAGTTTTCCTGATATTCGATAGGCATGTCACCGATCTTTGCTTCGCCACGCAAAACCTTTGCTGCCATTTTTCCTGTCTGTTTGCCGAGCTCTTCATAATTAATTCCAACCGTGCACAGACCTCCATTAGAAACCATGCCGCTTTCGCCGACGATAATGGGAAGCTTATTCTCATTGGTGATCGCTGCTACATTTTTCATGCCGGAGGCCAGCATGTTGTCAGTTGGAATATAGACCGCCTGCACTTTTCCAACCATGGACTGTGCTACCTGCTGAATTTCATTGGAATTGGAAACCGTAAATTCCTGAGACTTGATTCCCAGAGCATCGCAGGCGTCTTTGGCCCAGCCTGCCTGAATCTGGCTGTTTGTTTCGCTGGAGCAATACATAATTCCGATCGTTTGAACATTCGGAACAATTTCTTTAATTAGATCAATCTGCTCTTTAACCGGCGTTTTGTCACTGGTTCCGGAAATATTTTTTCCAGGCGCTTCGTTGGAAGCTACCAGTTTGGATTCGGCCGGATCAGTAACCGCTGTAATGAGAACCGGCGTGTCTGTAATGACCTTTGCAACAGCCTGTGCCGCAGGAGTGGCAATTGCAAGGACTAGATCCGGCTTTTTGTTGGCAAAAGTGTTGGCGATTGTTGCACAGTTTGATTGTTCCCCTTGAGCGTTCTGCACATCATAAGTAACGTTTACGCCCTCTTTAAAGCCTTCTTCTTCCAGAGCTTCCTTAAACCCTTTGAGAGAAGCATCCATCGCAGGATGAGTCATCAGTTGAGCAACTCCGATTGTATAAGTTTTACCGCTCGCAGCGGAAGCAGCACTGCCGGAAGTGGTGGCAGAACTGCTGGAACTTCCTCCGCATGCCGTCATCGAAAAAGCACATACCGCAGCCATCATGCCCGATAAAATCTTATGGACCTTTTTCATGTTGGTTCCTCCTCAATCGCTTTTAGTAGTTAAACCGTTTAATGCTTTAAAGCAACGATTAATAGTAGTATTCTACAAGGAAAGCAGACTGATGTCAATAGAAAATCGAAAATCTATTAAAATAGAAGAATTTTTTTAAAAAGGATAAGGAAGTCGTGTTATAATAGAAAAAAACAAATCGGAGGAACCGAAATGGAAGCTGTATTATACTGTTATGACGGGGAAAAGCCGACTTTTAAACTGACTGCAGATCCGGAGGGAAATGATGATGGGGGAAGACCATATGATCTTCCCAAAGGATATCATGTGGAAGAGACAAAAGATGGGCTTCAGATTATGGGGGAACTTCCCTGTACATTGGAAGAACATAATGGAAAGCCGGTTTTAGTAGACCAGAAAAGTCGAAAGGCTTATCTTTTGGAGCGCAGCCGTCGGATTACGCAGCGGCGCGAAGAGATGGGGATGACCCGCCAGGAACTGGCGGATGCGCTTGGAGTTACGTTAATGGAAGTGTATCAGTGGGAGACCTATGAAGTAGAAATAGGAACGGCTGTTTTGGGGCGTATTGCGAAAGTACTGGATTGTGAAACAATGGATTTAATTAATTAAGGTAAAAGAAAATAAAAAAGGTGTGATTTTCGGCCGAAAATCACACCTTTTTTAGAAAGAGCTATTGCCCTTTGAGAATGCTATTTAAAAATTCTTTTGTACGGGACTGCGTTGGATGGGAAAAAATCTGTTCAGGAGTTCCCTCTTCCAGAATCACACCTTGATCCATAAAAATCACTTTATTTGCGACTTCTCTTGCAAAACTCATTTCGTGAGTGACCACAACCATCGTCATACTGTCACGGGCGAGCTGCTTCATGGTATCAAGTACCTCGATGGTCAATTCCGGGTCTAAAGCCGAAGTTGGTTCGTCAAACAGCAGAATATCGGGGTGCATCATCAGCGCACGGGCAATCGCAACCCGCTGCTTCTGTCCGCCGGAAAGTTCGCGCGGATAGCTGTTTGCTTTTTCCGAGAGCCCAACTTTGTTGAGATACCGTGTACAATCGTCGGCTGTGATTTTAGAGTCCTGCTTTTTCACAAGCTTTGGAGCAAGTTCCAGGTTCTTTCGAACGGTCAAATGTGGGAAAAGATTAAAATGCTGAAAAACCATTCCAGTTTTTTCCGTTGCCGCCGCAATTTTAGCGGGCTTGCAGTAAATCCCATTTTCCACCAAAGGGTCTCCGTCAATCCAGATAGAACCGCCGTCTATTTTTTCAAGGTCGATCAGCGAACGCAGCAGCGTGGATTTTCCACCGCCGGACGGCCCGATTACGGCAACAACTTCTCCTTTTTCTACTTCAAAAGAAATATCCCGGAGAACGCAAAGATCGCCAAAAGATTTTTTTAAATTTTTTGCTTTTAAAACCGGCATCGTTGTTTCCTCCTTAAAAATCAAATTTCTTTTCTAATTTTTTGAAAATGACAGATGGAATCGTCGTTAAGACTAAATAGAAGATAGCAGCAAAAACATAGGGGACAAAGGTTGCCTGAGAGTTGACAATATTGGTGGCGTTTTGCAGCAACTCTTCGATTCCGAGTGCAAAAATCAGCGAAGTGTCTTTTACGAGCGTGATCGTTTCATTTGCGGTAGAAGGCAGTGCAACCCGGAACATTTGCGGAAAAACAACATGCAGATACATTTGGCTTTTGGAAAGACCAAGCACTTTAGAAGCTTCGTACTGCCCGGGGTCAACAGCCAAAAGTCCGCCGCGGAAAATCTCGGCAAAGTAGGCGGCATAGTTTAAAGTAAATGCCAATGTACAGGCAAATGAACGGCTTGTAATGACTAAATGAGGCCCGATTCCCGGTATGTAATAAAGCCCATAAAATAAGATCAGCATCTGTAGAAGCAGTGGTGTTCCGCGAAGAATATAAATGTAAAATTCAAAAAGCCAACGAACCGGTTTGATCGAACAGCGTACACCAAGCATCACCAAAATGCCAAGAATTAAAGACAAGGGGAGTACAATGATAAAAAGCTGCATGGTTATCAAAGATCCCTTGCACAGTTGTTGAAACATGACGGAAAAGTCCATGAAAGAACCTCCTCGAAAATAAGATGGAAAAAGGCCGCGATATCGCAGCCTTTCAGCGCTTTGAAACAGATTTTAAAAATCAGCCTTTATACATTGTATCAGAGCCGAACCAGTTGGTTGCGATCTTTGCAGCGGTTCCATCGCTGATTGTTTCGTCGAGTGCTTTCTGAATTTCTTCCATAAGAGCTTCATTCCCTTTCTTTACAGCAACGCCATAAAGCTCATTTGCAAGAGAATCATCAAGAATGACGAAAGGATACTGATCGGCTTGCTTGGCAAGATAATAATTGGCAACGACAGAATCCATAATAGCGGCGTCTGCGCGTCCGGTAGAAATTTCATTGAGGCACAGAACGTTATCTTTGAGCTCTGTTACATTTGCGGTAATCCCGGCGTCTTTCCAAGCATCAACTGCCGTGGATTCCTTTTGCATGACAACATTTTTGCCATTGAGATCCGCTTTGCTTTTAATGTCGGAACCTTTCTTGACGACAATTACCTGCTTGTTTTCCATATAGGGCTTTGAGAAGCACATCTTTTCCTTGCGCTCGTCGGTAATGGTCAGGC
>DHOF01000059.1:8063-12882 GCA_002411615.1 Ruminococcaceae bacterium UBA5397 | reverse complement strand
TATGCTTTCATATGAATGCCGGCACGGTAGCCGATACTGCCTTCCACAAAAATCTTTCCGCCGCGCATAGCATAACCGGTAGCATCTCCGGCATTACTATGAATCACAACCTCGCCGCCATTCATCGTATCCCCGGTAGCATCCTGCGCATTACCATCTACAATGATCGTCGCACCATTTAAATAAGCTGCCAGTGCATTTCCGGGAGTCCCATGAAGCACTACATGCTTTGCAGAAAGCCCTGCCCCAACATAACGCTGCCCCAAGCAGTGATCAACCTCTCCATCGGGATCCGCCGCAGAACGAATCAATTCATTTAGCGTCTGAAAATGCATTTGTTTTGCTTCTAACTTCATCAATGCTTTTCTCCTCCTTATTCGCCGGCGTGCTTGACACCCAAGATTTCCAGTTCCTTTTCGTTAAGACCGATTCCTCGAAGCATCAATCGATTGCCGCGAAGTGCTTCTACAGAATTAATGCCCATGCCGCCCATCATTTCCATCAGTTCATGATTCCAACCGTTTACGAGATTTACGAGCCGTCTGCTCGCTTCATCCGGGTCCAGACGCTTTACCAGATCCGGCCGCTGGGTCGCAATCCCCCAGTTACATTTGCCGATCTGACAAGTACGGCAGAGGTGACAACCCATCGCCAAAAGCGCCGCTGTTGCGATATAAACAGCATCTGCTCCAAGAGCAATGGCTTTGACAACATCTGCAGAACTGTGAATAGACCCGGAAACGATCAGGGAAATGTTACCGCGGATGCCTTCTTCTCTTAGACGGCGGTCAACTGATGCAAGCGCAAGTTCAATCGGAATTCCAACGTTATCGCGGATTCTGGTGGGCGCCGCGCCGGTTCCGGCACGAAAGCCATCGATTGCGATGATATCCGCGCCGCTTCTTGCAATTCCGCTGGCGATTGCAGCAACATTATGGACTGCCGCAATCTTCACGATAATCGGCTTTTTATATTCGGTCGCTTCTTTTAAGGAGTAAACAAGCTGCCGCAAATCCTCAATCGAATAAATATCGTGATGCGGAGCGGGAGAAATCGCATCGGTCCCCATCGGAATCATTCTGGTGCGGGAAACGTCCTCCACAATTTTACTGCCGGTGAGATGTCCGCCGATCCCAGGTTTTGCGCCCTGCCCCATTTTAATTTCAATCGCCGCACCGGCTTTCAGATAATCCGGATGAACTCCGAATCGTGCGGATGCCACCTGGACGATCGTATTGGCACCATACTGATAAAGGTCCTCGTGAAGTCCGCCCTCTCCTGTATTATAAAAGGTACCAAGCTTCTGCGCGGCCTTTGCCAACGCCTCATGTGCATTGTAACTGATCGCACCGTAACTCATGGCTCCAAAAAGAATCGGCATGTTTAATTTTAGTTGTGGGGTGGTCTCTGTGCAGATAGAGCCATTTTTATTGCGAATGATTTTTGCAGCTTTTTTGCCCAAATAGGTACGCGTTTCCATTGGCTCTCTGAGTGGGTCAATCGAAGGATTTGTTACCTGAGAAGCATTAATAAGCAGCTTATCCCAATAATTCGGATAATCATTTGGAGTCCCCATGCCGGAAAGGAGCATGCCGCCGCTTTCTGCCTGACGATAAATTTCCATCATCGTTCTCTGGGACCAGTTATGATTTTCTTTAAATGCCGCATCATTCTTAACAATTTTCAGCGCTCTCGTCGGACAAACCGCTACACATCTCTGGCAGTTGACGCATTTCATTTCGTCGCTCATCATCAAATGATGTTCCTGATCAAAAGAATGTACTTCATTTGCACACTGTTCTTCGCAAAGACGACATCCAATGCAACGCGCTTGATTTCGCACAATTTCATAAGCTGGAAGCTCATAATTGATATTCATCAGCACTCTACCCCCTCATTTAAATGAAAAATCAGCGGTTCACCACCGCGAGGTGCCCAAATCCGATCAAGCTCCGGTTGAATCCTGCGGATTGCACTTTCCTCACTGGCGATATAGACGGTCTCATCTTTTTCTGCCGCTACAAGCGACCGCAGCTTGAGACGATCATTGAGTGCCATCAGGCCGCCGGAAAATCCTACAAGAATTGAAAACGGTCCGGTAATCAAAAGACTTGCAAAGGTGTTGCGCAAATAAGCAAGCTGACTTCTCTCAGGTTCCGGCCGATGTTCAATTGTTCCCCAGAACGGCGCCGCAATGACACTGGCAACTTCCTGCATCGTAAGGCCCTGTCTGCGGTTAAGATAGTCAATGATATAGGTGATCACTTCCGTATCGGTAAGAAGATTACATTTATAACCATACATCTCAATATAGCGTCGATTCGCATCGTAGGAAGAAATTTCTCCATTATGTACAATACTATAATCGAGCAATGCAAATGGATGTGCTCCTCCCCACCAACCAGGCGTATTGGTCGGATAACGTCCGTGTGCCGTCCAGCAATATCCGGAATATTCATCCAGGCGATAAAATTCGCCTACATCTTCCGGATATCCGACCGCTTTGAAAACGCCCATATTTTTCCCGGACGAAAAGACATATGCTCCATGAATCTGAGTGTTAATCCGCATAACACAACGAACTACATACTCGCGTTCATCCAGTTGGCTCTCCCTTAAACGGGTCGGCAGAGGATTTACAAAATACCGCCAGATTAGCGGCTCATTCGTGATTCTCGGATGACGTCGAATCGGAATTTTTGACAAGTTTACCAAATCAAAATGATGATCTAAAAAATGCTCACATTCTTCCTTGGCTTTTTGACTGTCATAAAATACATGGAATGCGTAACTGTCCTTATTTTCCGGATAAATTCCATACCCCGCAAATCCACCACCTAATCCATTGCTCCGGTCATGCATTAGAGCAATGGAATCAATAATCTTTCCCCCACTGATTCTGCGCCCATCTTTACAAAAAATCCCGGAAATCGCACAACCGGCCGGAATCCGCACCTGACCTTCTTTTTCCATGTTGTTTCCCCCTTGACCGTTATAATTTTAAGTTTTCAAAAGCAAACGGCCCTTATTTTTTCTCTCGAATAAGAAAATTTTGAAATGACGTTCTAAAATAAAGTTTTTATGCAAAACGCCTTGTTTGTTGTAGTTGCTATTATAGAGCGCTTCGTTTTAAAAGGTCAATACCTTTTTTAGAAAAATTGCATTTTTTAATTTTAAACTTGCATTAAAAAGTTAGAATGCTCATATTTAATGTGGTAAAGTGCATAAACTTGAATTTATTAAGACTATATATTTCATCGTTTTATCTTATTTTTAGATTTTCGCGAAAAAGCATTGACATCTGTGCCTCTCTGGTTTATAATTCAAAGCATAACAGCAAAGGCGCTGCGGGTTTTTCCCGCAGCGCCTTTTTTTATGTTTATCCCCGCTGTTTAAGTGCAAGATAGGAATCTTATCCTGCATTTTTTCAATTTGTCAAACCGTTTCTTATGATTAAAATCAGGAGGTAAGAACGATGTCAACAAAATGTATTCCCGAATTATTTGGAAAACTGGTGTTCAATGATACCATTATGAAAGCACGTTTGCCCCATACCACTTATAAGGCACTGCGGAAAACGATCGAAAACGGCAAACCTTTGGATATCTCCATTGCTGATCCGGTTGCCAATGCGATGAAAGACTGGGCTGTAGAAAATGGCTGCACCCATTTTACCCATTGGTTCCAGCCGATGACCGGCATCACCGCTGAAAAACACGATAGCTTTATCAGCCCAGAAGGAAACGGAAAAGTCGTTATGGAATTTTCCGGAAAAGAATTAGTCCGCGGCGAACCAGATGCAAGTTCCTTCCCTTCCGGCGGTCTGCGTGCAACTTTTGAAGCTCGCGGCTATACTGCATGGGATCCTACAAGCTGTGCCTTTATCAAAGGCAACACGCTCTGCATTCCTACTATTTTCTGCAGCTATACGGGAGAAGCTCTGGATAAGAAAACTCCTCTACTGCGTTCCACCGAAGCCCTCAATAAGCAGGCTATGCGTATTTTGAAGCTCTTCGGAAATGAAGACGTTACAAGTACTAAAACGACTGTCGGCCCGGAACAGGAGTATTTTCTGGTCGACCGTGACATGTATAATCAGCGGGAAGACATGGTCTTAACCGGACGTACCCTTTTTGGTGCAATGCCTCCCCGTGGCCAGGAGATGGAAGATCATTATTTTGGCGCAATCAAACCCCGAGTCGCTGATTTTATGAACGATTTAAACGAAGAACTGTGGAAACTCGGCATTCTCGCAAAAACCGAACATAATGAAGTAGCTCCTTCTCAGCATGAAATGGCTCCTATCTTTACAGATACTAACACAGCAACGGATCACAATCAGCTGACAATGGAAATCATGAAAAAAGTTGCAGAAAAGCATAACCTTTACTGCCTGCTTCATGAAAAGCCATTCGACGGTGTAAATGGTTCCGGGAAACACAATAACTGGTCTATGTCCACCAATACCGGCGTCAACCTTTTGGAACCCGGCGATTCTCCTATGGAAAATGCACAGTTCCTGCTCTTCCTTACCGCAGTTATTAAAGCGGTAGATGAATATCAGGATCTTCTGAGAATCTCTGTTGCAACTCCGGGCAATGATCACCGCTTAGGTGCAAATGAAGCACCTCCGGCTGTTGTCTCCATGTTCCTTGGCGACGAGCTGACAGAAATTTTGGAAAGTATTGAATCCGGCACCCCTTACAATCCTAAAAATAAACAAAGCATGGAAGTCGGCGTTACAGTCCTCCCGCATTTTCCGAAGGATTCTACCGATCGGAACCGTACTTCTCCTTTTGCCTTTACCGGCAATAAATTT
>DHOF01000059.1:0-7857 GCA_002411615.1 Ruminococcaceae bacterium UBA5397 | reverse complement strand
TACCGGCAATAAATTTGAATTCCGGATGCTGGGTTCTTCCCTCTCTGTTTCTGGTCCAAACGTTGTTCTGAACACTGCAGTCGCTGAAGAACTCGAAGAATTCGCAGATGTTTTGGAAAAAGCTTCTGACTTTAAAAAGTCCTTGCACAAATTGATCAAGACCGTCATTAAAGAGCACAAACGCATTATCTTTA
The DNA here is from genome assembly GCA_002411615.1 of Ruminococcaceae bacterium UBA5397. Classification (GTDB taxonomy): domain Bacteria; phylum Bacillota; class Clostridia; order Oscillospirales; family Acutalibacteraceae; genus Caproicibacterium. The sequence continues at coordinate 7,663 of DHOF01000059.1, read as the reverse complement.
ACGGAGACGGCTACAACGACGCTTGGCTGGAAGAAGCTAAAAAGCGTGGTCTGCTGAATCTGCCTACAACGATGGATGCGCTCCCGTATTTTGTCGCCGATAAAAACATCAAGCTCTTTACAAAGCATAAAGTCTTAACTGAAACCGAAATTCATTCTCGTTATGAAATTCTGGTGGAAAACTACAGCAAGACGCTCAAAATTGAAGCTCTAACAATGATGGATATGACTTCTAAACAGATTCTCCCCGCTGTTTCCGCCTATACAGACAGCATAAGTCTTTCCGCTATGCACAAAAAAGCGGTTAACAGTGCTCTTAAGTGCACCATGGAAAGCTCCCTGTTGGAAAAACTATCCGATCTGACCGACAAAGCTTATGAGGAACTTTCTGCTCTGGGTACCGCTGTTGAAAAAGCAGATGCTGAAAAGACAAACAAAGCAACTTCTGATGCTTACTGCAAAGAGGTTCTGCCTGCTATGACATCTTTACGTGAGAGTGTTGACAAACTGGAAATGCTCACTTCGAAGAAATACTGGCCGTTCCCAACTTACAGCGACCTGCTGTTCTACCCGGACTGATGATCCATTAAAACTTAATGCGCACAAAGGGGTGTGCCTGACCGAAATTGCGGATTCGGTCAGGCACACCTCCTTTTTATATTCCCCTTTAGCACACTTAAATAGAGGAGGTAAAATTTTATGGATGGTAATACAACTGCAATTTTTTCTGCTGTAAACACCACCTGGGTACTTGTCGGAGCGGCACTGGTCTTCTTTATGCAGGCTGGGTTTGCAATGGTTGAAACCGGCTTTACCCGAGCAAAAAACGCCGGCAACATTATCATGAAAAACATGATGGATTTTTGTATTGGTACCCCAATTTACTGGCTCTTAGGTTTTGGAGTGATGTTTGGCGGAATTGCCGCCAGCGGAGATGTCAATCCGATCATGGGATGGTTCGATCCCATGATCGCCTCAAATTCCTATTCCCTGCCTGCTGGAGTGGACAAATGGTCTTATGTAATCTTTCAGACCGTGTTTTGTGCTACTGCTGCAACAATCGTTTCTGGCGCTATGGCAGAACGAACAAAATTCATTTCTTACTGCATTTACTCTGCCTGTATCAGCGCTTTCATCTACCCGATCTCCGGGCACTGGATCTGGGGCGGCGGCTGGCTGGCGCAGCTCGGATTTCATGACTTTGCCGGTTCCACTGCGGTTCACATGGTCGGCGGCATCTGTGCTTTGATCGGCGCAAAAATTCTTGGACCCCGTATCGGCAAATACGACAAAAATGGAAAACCAAAAGCAATTCTCGGCCACAGTTTAACTCTTGGTGCCCTTGGCTGCTTTATTCTTTGGTTCTGCTGGTTCGGATTTAACGGTGCTTCCACAGTGGGAATGCTTAGTGCCGACGGCAATACGCTTTCTGCTGATCTGGCAGCTTCTGCAGGCCATATCTTTATGACAACAAATTTGGCTGCTGCTGTTGCTACCTGCACTGTTATGATCATCACCTGGGTCCGTTATAAAAAACCTGATATTTCAATGACACTGAACGGCTGCCTTGCTGGTTTGGTCGCAATCACCGCAGGCTGTGATTTGGTCGATCCTTTTGGCGCTGCCATGATCGGTCTGATTGCCGGATTTGTCGTGGTTTTCGGCATTGAGTTTATTGACAAAAAGCTAAAAATTGATGACCCGGTCGGTGCAATCGGCGTCCATTGTCTGTGCGGCGCAAGCGGTACCATTCTCACTGGCCTTTTTGCAACGAAAAAAGGACTGTTCTACGGCGGCGGCGCAGAATTTCTTGGCATCCAGCTCCTTGGCGTGATTTCCGTAGCAATTTTTGTTTCTATCATGATTACCATTGTGTTCGAGATTCTGAAGCATACCATCGGGCTGCGCTGCAGCAAAGAAGAAGAACTTCGTGGTCTCGATATTACCGAGCACGGCATTGCTTCTTCTTATGCAGACTTTATGCCGATGGCTCCAACCGTTCTGGATGGAATCAGCAGCGGTGACGTCTCTGCTGATACTGCATTCAACTCCTCCGTAGAACACGCCTTCTCTGTGGCACATATGCCTGCTCCCAAAGTTTCCAGCAGACCCGGCGCTAAAATGACAAAAGTCACGATTCTTTTTAATGAAGAAAAAGTAGAAGACATGAAGAATGCCATAAACCGCCTTGGCGTGATGGGCATGACCTTCACAAAAGTCATGGGATGCGGCACACAAAAAGGTCATGCGGAATTCTACCGCGGTGTACGAATTGAAGATGTTGCTCTCCATCCAAAGGTACAGCTTGATATTGTCGTCTCTGCCGTTCCGGTAGACACGGTAATCGAAACTGCGAAAAAGACACTTTATACCGGCCACATCGGCGATGGCAAGATTTTTGTTTACGACGTTGAAAATGTCGTAAAGGTTCGTACCGGCGAAACTGGGTATGACGCTCTGCAGGGCGACTAACTATAATTATAAGAGAAAATCTTTTAGATCAATCTCCTCCTGATAAGGAAAAGGCCCGGGTGAATTTCACCCGGGCCTTTTCCTATCTTTACTGATGCTGTTTTTAGTTATGAAACTGAGCCAAACCGATCGAACGGGAAAAACCGAAACACCGCTTTTCCAATAATTGCCGAACTGTCTACAGGTCCGATCATGCGGCTGTCAGCTGAATTATTTCGATTATCCCCCATCAAAAAGATTTTCCCTTGAGGCACTGTCATCTGAACATTATATCCGCTCCATACCGCTTCTTTCACATAAGGTTCATTAAGCTGTTCCCCATTGACAGTAACGGTACCATTTCGAACAGTAATCTGATCCCCCGGAAGTGCAATCACTCTCTTGATCAGATTTTCATTAAGCGGGTTTTTGCTGTTGCACACTATAACGTCTCCGCGCTGTGGTGTGTAATTGAGCTCCCAAAGAATAAGCATATCATTATTATAAAAGGTATTTTCCATACTTCTTCCATCTACTCTGCTCGGTCTTGCTACAAACTGGCAAAATAGCAATGTAATAACAACCGTCAGTACAATCGTGCGCAGCCAACTGAAAAATTCCTTTTTAAACCCATCATTTTTTTCTTGTTGTTCCATATAATTCCCCCTTTTTCATTTAGGGATAGAATTTATTATACCATGGTTCAAAAGCTTCTTCAAGAACCATATCGTTTTAATTCTAATGGATTTATGGTTGGTTTTTTGAGATAGTATCATTTATCGTATTTTAAAGAAAGGCTCCACCTTCCTATGATGTCTATAAAATGAAAGCAGTTATTTCTTACCACTGATGAATCACATCCGGCTTTGCAAAAATTTCGTCAAGCCTTTTTAGAAACGGAATGATAGAACTAAAATCAACTGCTCTATGATCAAATACTAAACACATCGGAAGTATCTTCCTGATGCCAATTCCTTTGTTCCCATCTTCTTGTATATATACGCCCGGGCGTTCCTGAACAGATCCAATCCCAACAGCAAAAACCTGTGGAGGTACAATTTCGAGCAGAGCAAAATACCCTCTTTGCTCTTTATAGAGAGGCCCTATATTGGACACCGTTACCGTACCGGACATGATATCTTTCTCTGTTAAACGTTCCTTTTCTGGTATCTTATAATAATCTTCTTTCTCCTTGCCCTTCAGTCCTTTTACCCTGTTTCGAGTAATTTGGGTTGCAATAATTCTTCTTATAATCGTCAAATGAAATTTCTTCAATTCGTTCACTGTATCAGCGAATGCCGCTCTATACAACATCTCATCTATATTTGTTTTTTCTACTCTTTTGGACAAGTTTAACATATAATCGGCAATTTCATTGAGCGACAGCTTGCCGACATTAGGGATCGCCGGAGGAATCATTTTACCGTCAGATAAAAGCCACGGTATTGAAATATTAATCTCATCAAGAATATGCGTTAAACCTTCAGCTTTTCTGTAATTGTATTCTATATAGGAATTTAATCTTGGTGATGCTAATAACCCCTCAGTTACCACTTTTAGCATCATTGTATTAAATGTAATTCTATGCCCAAGCCCTTTTCTTTCTTCGGCAAGTTCTAAAAAGCTGTTATAAAAGTCCGTAATATCAGGCTCATATACATACGATACATGCGGTACGTTCTTCCATGAAAGTGAAGTCATGTGTGCGACCGTTCTTCTCTGCAGGTTAAATATTTCAGGATCCATAAAAATCCCCCTTAGATGGACCAATTTTGAGGTACAATCTTTCTTAGCGGTTTCCCTCAATCTATATTCTGTAATTTTTGCATGAAATCGTCCAGAAAGTCAATGATTATTTGCCTATCATTCCTTGTTCCATATAGATTAACACATAATGTCGCTTGATCATCAAATGTGGTAAGTGAGACTTGGAAGTTTGGAACGTATTTGATAGAACCCGTCATATACGAATCCGTCATCTTAGAGCTGCCGAAAACAAGGCGATTTTTATCCAAAATTCCAATATTCGTAAAAGCGACCGGAGGATTTGAAAAGTATTTTTTCAAAAGATCATAAGCCGTTTTATAAGGAAGCACCGTAAAAAGTTTTTCTAATAGGGCAATATTTTTAATACACCCCAGATTATTTTTTTGTGCATCCATTTCTTTTTTAACTTTAAAAAGTGTACTTTCAAAACTGTCTCCCAGATCCGGACCAACATAGCAGCTAAGGTTTGACATTAAATTGCAAACTCCTCCCGCTTTATGCTCTGGAAGAAATCTTCTTAAATCAATGGCACAGGGCAATGGGGCTGCATCCCCGAAAAAGCGGAAAAGCACCCGCAAGAGGGCGGTCATCATGATGTCATTGATGCTGGCTTGATGGTTTTTCGCATAACTTTTTAAAAGCAAAAACTGTTGACGCGAAATTTTTCTGATTTCAATAAAAGGATTGGAAAGATCCCCTTCAAAATCAAATTTTTGATCTCCATGAGGATTTAACTGGGCTTTCGAACAATAAATTTTCATTCGATCCCTCAGAGAATGTGATCTGAAAATTTGTCGAACGCTTCGATCCTCAATCATAGAACCAATCTGAATTTGTTTTTGATTTCCCAGACAGGTATAGGTTTGGGCGAGGGTATAAAGTATTTCTTTAAAACCGGCAGCATCGCATAGCATATGGTTCATTAGAATGCAAATAGTATCAGTCCTTCCTTTTCTTATCACGCCGATTTTCATCTGAGGCCCTTTTTCCAAATCAAGCTCCTGACAAAGGAACTTTTGAACAGCAGAGCTGGAGTCTTCTGTTTCAATAAGAGATACCATTTGATCCGACGTATATCCATAATCCACCCATACGGGACGATGCGGATATGTATCTTTAAAACCACAGCGAATCAAAGGAAAAGCATCTGCCAAAAGATTGACGGCCTGCTCTACCCATGTATAATTGAGTTCATCTGAAAACTCTGCGGAAAAATGAAGAACATGATTGTTAATCTTTTTTACCTCAAATAAATTCTGGAGAATATCCCACGCTTCCACATGATATTTCATTCTGGTGTTTTCCCCCTCTGCAAAATGACCAGATAATATAAATTCGAATTACTATTCGAATTTATATTATAGCTCATTTGTATACCATGTCAATATTATTTCGAATGATGATTCGAAATAATATTGACATGCGTGCTGTTGCATTGTAAAATGAGCCTAGATAGGAGAAATGTTATGATGGACAAAAAAAGAATTACCAGTAAATTCAAGCAGACCCGCAGCGCCAACACTAGGCAGGCCATAGTGGAAGCAGCTGAATCATGCTTTTGTCAAAAAGGATATTTTGAAACATCTGTAAAAGAACTAGCAACCGCTGCAAAGGTATCGATTGGAAGTTTTTATTTTTATTTCAAAGATAAAGACGAACTTTTAATGGAAGTTTATCGAAACCAAAATGAGCGGTTTATTCAAACGATCAGCAGTTCACTCCATAAAACCACACAATATAAAACAGATAGGAAAGCATGGCTCCGTGAATTTATTTTGGATTTGCTCCGAACTTACGGAAAATCGGCAAAAATGAGGTCCGAATTGAGAGTTCTCAATTATGAGAATCCCAAAATTTCTCTGCAAAAAAGGTTAATTTCTGAGCAAGCATTAAGCCATATTATGAAGTCCATTGAAAATTCGCCTATGATCAACGACCTAAAGGTAAAAAATCCACAGATTGCGATTCTGATGGTTACTGATATCATAAACTTCACCTACGACCGCATTGCCGGTGAAAACGGATGTCAAGAAGAAAATAAAGACGATATTATCGAAGAATGCTTTGACATCGTTTATAAGTATCTGTTCTTATAATCCATCCTAGATGTCCCCACTATGGATGCAAAACAATCGGCACAGCTAAAAACAAGTAATGATGGTTTTTATGTGAAAAATATTCACGCTTGTGATATTGAAATATAATTTTGACTTGCATTTGACTTGCATGTTTTCGAATTTTACCATTGTTTTTCGTATTTTTCCGTTAATTTATGGTATAAAAAAACCGCACCAGAATGCCAGAAAATGGCTATCTGATGCAGTTTTTGTTTGGTGGGCCATCTAGGACTCGAACCCAGCACCAACCGGTTATGAGCCGGTAAGTAAATCTCTGGGAACCCGCACCCATACTGCGCTCGCGAAATTTACTGACTTGCATACCGATTCAGAACCATCTTTTGGGTCAAGATAATCATCAAGCCGATTCATAGATTTACGCTTATAAATTTTGTCAAGATGTGTATAAATCATAATATTGTGTAGATGCACCAAACGCCTGAACCTTTCTTGCTACCTGGCGACCAATATTACCTGCTCCAATAATTCCTACTGTTTTATTATTCAAAGTGAATGAACTGTTGAGAAATGTATTCTTTGTCCACTCACCCTTTCGCAAACTATCCTCATGGCAAAGCAATTTTCTGCCAACTGCCAGCATAAGAAGTATGGCTAGTTCTGAAACAGCGCCTGCATTTGCCCCTGGAGTATTCGTGACAAGTACACCATGCTCTCCTGCCGCCTCAATATCCACTGAATCAAAGCCTGCACCCCAGCGAAGTATCATTTTAAGGTTGGTATTTCGTTCGATTACCGCTCTCGGAGCTTTAAAGATTCTAAGAATGATAATTTCCGCATCGGTCATCGAATGATAGGTTTCCTCAGTATTCACTTCAATAACGTCGAATGTTTCCCGCGGCAGCATTTTTTTTATTTTATCATACGTGCCTGCTGGATATCTTCCCGCAAGAACAACTTTCATTACAGCACACCTCCCAAATTTTCTTGTGCTAGTCTATCTGCTGTATCACGGATCAATTCATCTGACGGATTCTTTTGATTTACCGCAGATACCTCAACAATCAGGTGGAATAGATTGACTTTTTTTTCTTCCGCAATCGTTTTAAACTTTTTCACAAAGCTTGAATGGCATCCCGAAATTCCCAAAGTCAGATCGAGTGGCGTAATCGGATTATGATAATTGTGCTTTTCCATAGCTGGCTGCAATCTCGTATCAATAAAATTGAGCATCCTATATAGATCAATCTCTTTCATTTGACCATACCTCTGCATCATACCTACACACACTTCTGTTGCAAGGTTTCCGGCACTTCTTGCCATCCCCATCAGTCCGCAATCAAGAATCGCAGCACCATTCTCGTATGCCGC
>DHOF01000131.1:330-7533 GCA_002411615.1 Ruminococcaceae bacterium UBA5397 | reverse complement strand
TTTGCTGGGAGATGAACAGCCGGTGCTGTGCTAGCGTTCATCTCCGTCTGTGCAAATTCTATTGGATGCATGATCGCTTATACGCAGGGTTCCGGAAATATTTTAAGTCAGCTTCTAGGCGTATCCAATACAGTAGGAAGCCTGATCTTTACGATTCCCGCTATAATTGTCGTATGGTTTGGCCTTAAAGCTACTGGTATTGCAGAAAAATTCGTGAGTACCGGGATGATTGTTTTAATTTTGGTTCTAATCCTTTGTTCATTTCTTTCCAGCAAATCAAATGTCAGTCAGGCAATTTATACCAACTGGACTTATGCAGTGCCAGTATTTAACGTTGTTATTTTTAGTTACATCGCACAGTATGCGGTCCCGGAACTTGCCCGCGGTTTGCGCCATGACGCAAGTAAGCTTCCCAAGGCTGTTACGGTCGGTATGGTCATCACCGGTATTTTGCTGGCGCTGGTTCCGTTGGCAGTTATTTCCCTCACTGGTCCTGACAATGTAACTCAGGTTGCTACTTTGGCATGGGGCCAGGCACTCGGAACCTGGGCTTTCTATGTTGCAAACCTGTTTGCACTGTGTGCCATGATGACCTCTTATTGGGCAGTCGGCGGTTCAATGCTTACGAATATTGTCGATATGTTCAAGTGTAAAAGTGAGCATGATTTTAAAACCCGTCTCATTTCCATCATTTGTGTGGTACTACCTCCGTTTATTCTGGCCTATAGTGGCCTTGTAAGTTTTGTAGACGCCATCTATCTTGCAGGTACATTCGGTGGCGTGATCATGTCAATTTTGCCCGCTTTAAATGCTCAACGGTGCCCGCAAAAACGGTGACATGGAGCCACAGTGGAAATGTGGCTGGTACAGCAGCAAAGCTGTTCAGGCTGTCATTATCATTCTGTTTTGCTCTGCCGCTATTTATGCAATTTTAAATTTGTTCGGTATTCTTCCTTCTGGTTGGTGAGGAACACTCCAAAGGATCTGATTCAGAAAGGGGCAGAATAAAAAATGCGTGTTATTCCAAACGACAAAGTGATTTTTAGTTTTAATCAAAAAAATGTTGCCAATTATCAAGTGGATGACGGCGAGATTTTCTGGGTTGAGACCGATGATTGTTACAGCGGACAGATTCAGGACGAAAAGACCAGGCGGACTGATATCGATATCTCCATTATGGATTGTGCAGTGGGGCCAATTGCGGTAAAAGGTGCTATGCCTGGGGATACGCTGTGCATTGAGATCCTGGCAATCGATCTTGTGGACCACGGCGTGATGGTTACTTCCAAGGGCTTGGGCGTTTTGGGTGATCGGATTACCGAGCCGAATACCAAAATCATTCCAATTCATGACGGATTCGCTTGGTTCTCCGATACCATTCATCTTCCGCTTACCCCGATGGTGGGTGTTTGCGGCATAGCACCCAAAGCTGGCCTTGATATCCACTGTGCAGTGCCGGGAACCCACGGTTCCAATATGGATACAAAAATGATCAAGGTCGGCAGCCGACTTTATCTGCCGGTCGAAAAAGAGGGCGCCGATCTGGCTGTGGGAGATATTCATGCCTGCATGGGGGACGGAGAACTCAGTGGCACCGGAATCGAAACTGCAGGACGTATCTGCCTTCGCACAACGATTTATAAAGATCGACCGGTTCACGGACCGGTTATTGAGACAAAGGATGATCTTTATTTTCTGGGAACTGCGGCAACATTAAAGGAAGCCATTAAAATTGCCGTGGCAGAAACCGTAGAGTTTATCGAGAAGAAGCGGTCTCTCGATTTTCAGGATGCCTATCGTTTCCTGAGTGCAACTTGCGATATTCAGATCAGTCAAGTTGTCAACGATCTGGTGACCGTTCGCTGTCACCTGCCAAAATTTGATACGGGAATTGAGACTTTGTAATACGGCCTCGTTTTTCCAAATATGAAAGGGAATGCAGTTGCTTTTAAGAGCAGCAGTATTCCCTTTTTCTTGTTTCGGGGGGGGAAAGTGTTATAATAAAATACCAATAAAGGATGACGGAGATTTTTGGCTATGATGAAAGAAATCGTCAAAAAATTAAAAATTTGTTTTCCTCATTGCTGGGAAGATGATACAGCCCTGATTGTGTTGATGGCTTCTGCCCTTGACATCTGTTTTCTTCTAAAGCCGTTAAATGGAAGTGACGGTTTTGGCGCAGATGGTCTCTGGCGGTGCTTCTGATCTCCTGTGTGACGCAGGGCTATCTTTATGGGATGATTGCGAGTATCGCTTCTTTTTTTGCGGTCAATTATTTTTTTACTTTTCCATATTATACACTAAACTTCAGCCTTATTGGCTATCCGCTCACGTTTGCAACCTTCATTATTGTTTCCATTGTGGGCAGCACCATGACCAATATTCTGAAGGAAGGGGAAAAAATTCGCACACAGAGCGAGCAGGATCATCTGCGGGCAAACCTTCTGCGAGCACTTGGTCATGATCTGCGTACACCCCTGACTTCGATTTCGGGTTCCGCGTCGCTTCTTTTGGAGCAGGGGGAAAAGATGAGTCGGCAGGATCAAGAGAATCTTTTGCAGAACGTCCGGGAAGAAGCGGACTGGCTTATGCGCATGGTTGAAAATCTGCTTTCAATCACGCGCTTTGGCGGGGGAGCGGAAAATCTAATCAAAAAACCGGCAGCAGCCGAAGAGCTTTTAGGCGAAGCCATCGAAAACTTTCAAAAGTACTATTCTTCAGTTGAGGTGAATGCCCATGTTCCTGAAGATCTCTTGATGGTAGATGTAGACGCCATGCTGATTGAACAGGTCCTTTTTAATTTGCTTCAGAATGCGGTGATTCATGGAAAAGCCAAAAGAATTGATCTGAAAATTCAACTTAAAAAAAAGCAGGTAGTTTTTTATGTGCAGGATAACGGCATAGGACTGCCGAATGAGAGACTCGAATACCTTTTCGAGGATAAATTGGCCGACAAAATGACAGATCGAAAAAATGGAGAACAGCGACACAATCTCGGGATTGGCTTGCCGATTTGCCGGGCAATTATTATGGCTCATGGGGGGCAGATTGGCGCGTATAACAGTCCGAATGGGGGAGCGGTTCTTTGGTTTGCATTGCCCGCCGGAAGGGAGAACGATTATAATGATTAAAAACGAAATTCTCGTTGTGGAAGATGATAAGGGAGTACGCAGCTTAATTGTGATGGCACTGCGCGGCAGCGGCTATAAGGTTTTAGAAGCGGAAACCGGAGAAGAAGCATATCGGCTGATTACTTCTGAGGCGATCGACCTGATAATTTTGGATTTAGGATTGCCTGATATGGATGGAATCGAGATTATTCAAAGAGTGAGGGAATGGAGTCATCTTCCGATTTTGGTGGTCTCTGCTAGAACCCATGAGCAGGATAAAATAGAGGCGCTTGATTTAGGTGCGGATGATTATCTCACAAAACCATTTGGAACCGGTGAACTTCTCGCAAGGACCCGCACTTCGCTACGCCGCAGCCAGCTGATGAAGGGTGATTTTGATACCCAACAGTCCGATGTTTTTAAAGCTTCCGGTCTTACCATCGATTATATCCGCCATAAGGTGACGGTGGATGGAAAAGACGTTCACCTGACACAAAAGGAGTTTCGGATTATTTCCGTTCTGGCAAAATATTCTGGAAGGGTTTTGACCTACGATTACCTCATGAAAAATCTTTGGGGACCTGAGTATAATAATGATACGCAGACGCTACGCGTTTATATGGCACATATCCGGCGAAAGATCGAAAAAAATCCTGCAACGCCAAAATATATCATGACTGAAGTGGGAATCGGCTATCGGATGATCGAAGAAGATTAAATCTTCGCGGATTTCTTATTAATCAAATACCAGCAAAAATCTTTGAACTTTAAAGATTTTTGCTGGTATTTTTTTGCAGCTGTTAAGGATAAAAATAAAAGTCCGCAAAAACAAAATCCGTTCATGCGGACTTTGGGGAAAGACACAAGATAAAAAGTATATTTTATTATCAACTGATGAGCTAAACGAATGATCTCGCAAAAAGTTTGGCTGTCATGTTCCGGAGAAACCGCAATGCTAAAGACAACTTTCCATTAAATTGCCATTCCCTCAAATTGGCTGTTATAGAGCTTTGCGTAAAATCCGTTGGCGTCTAGCAGAGAGTCATGTGTACCTTTTTCTATAATTTGTCCATCCTTCATAACGAGAATGATGTCGGCTTCTCGAATGGTGGAAAGTCGGTGGGCAACAATAAAACTGGTCCTGCCTTTCATCATTTCCGAGAATGCCTTTTGAATCTGAATTTCTGTGCGTGTATCAATGCTGGAAGTTGCCTCATCCAAAATCAGCATTGGAGGTAAACAAAGCATGACACGGGCAATGCACAAAAGTTGCTTTTGTCCTTGGCTGATACTGTCACCGTTTTCTTCAATAATCGTATCATACCCACTGGAAAGTCGTGAAATAAAACCATGAGCGTGTGCAGCTTTTGCGGCTTCGATTACTTCCTCACGAGTAGCTTCTGGTTTTCCATAGGCAATGTTTTCAAGGATGGTTCCTTCTTTTAACCAGGTATCTTGGAGCACCATGCCATAACTTTTTCGTAAACTTTTTCTCGTAACAGTGCGAATGTCGGTGCCCGATACAGAGATGCTCCCAGAATTTACGTCATAAAAGCGCATCAGAAGGTTGATCAAAGTCGTTTTTCCACAGCCGGTTGGGCCAACAATTGCAACACGCTCTCCAGGATAGACAGAAAGATTGAAGTTACGAATCAATTCCCGATCCGGTACATATTGAAAGGCAGCATCTTTGATAGTGACGCTACCATCCACTTTTTCTGGAGAGAGAACCTGTGCGTCTTCAGCATCTGGAATTTGGTCTTTCGCATCCAAAAATTCGAACACACGCGCGGCACAAGAGAGGGCGTTTTGCATCTCGGTGATGACGCCTGAAATTTCATTGAATGGTTTCGTATACTGGTTTGCATAAGTCAAAAAGCAGCTCAGCTCACCGATTGTAATCCCGCCGCTAATTGCTATAAGGGAACCTACAAGAGCAACACCTGCATAAACAAGATTATTTACAAAGCGAGTCGATGGATTTGTAATGCTCGAATAGAAAATTGCTTTCAGGCTGACGGTGCTTAAACGATCGTTAACCTCGTCGAAGTCCTTCAGATTTTCCTGTTCGTACCCAAAGTCCTGCACTACTTTGACTCCTTCAATTCGTTCATTGATGAGAGCTGTTTGTTCACCGCGGACGACGGTTTGTTCCCGAAAGTAATGGTAACTCTTTTTTGCAATAAAAGCTGCAACGACAAGGCTTAGGGGGGTAACGCCGATCACGACAAGCGCAATCGGCAGGTTGACGGTGAGCATAAATACCAGAGTCCCCAAAATTGTCAAAACCCCGGAGAAAAACTGGGTAAAACCCATTAGTAAGCCGTCAGAAAAAAGATCAATATCGGCTACTACGCGGCTTAGAAGATCACCGGTTGGATGGGCGTCAAGATAAGAAAGCGGAAGCTTTTGTATTTTGTGGATGGATAAGTCTCGTAAATTACGACTGACGCAATAAGTGATATGATTGTTGCTGACACCGGAAATCCACTGACCGACCCCGGCGACTCCTGCAATGATCAAAATTTCGATAAGTATGTTTTTTACACCGGCAAAATCTACTTTGCCTTCACCAATCATAAAATCAATTGCACGTCCGGCAAGAATAGGGATATAGAGCTGACCAAAAACGGAAACTGCTGCGGAGACAATGCTCAGGAAGACAAAAAGACGGTACGGAGTAATTAATTTCAGTACACGAGAGAAAGTGGCACGCTGATTTTTTAAACCTTTTTTCTGAGCTACTTGTTTCATGCCATTTCCTCCTTCTTTTGAAATTGGCTGTTGTAGATGTCCAGATAGATAGGACAAGTTTTCAGCAGATCTTCATGCTTGCCGATTCCGACAAGCTTTCCTTCATCAAGCACTAAAATTTGATCAGCATGGGAAATGCTGTTCGCGCGTTGGCTGACGATAAAGGTTGTCATATCTCCCGGGAGCGCAGCCAGTGCTTTTCGAAGTGCTGCATCTGTTGCATAGTCTAGAGCACTCGCAGAATCATCCAAAATCAGGATTTTGGGATTGGCGACTAATGATCGGGCTATCGAGAGCCGCTGCTTTTGGCCACCGGAAAAGTTTCGGCCTCCCTGTTCGACAGGTTCATCAAGGCCTTTCGGTTTTCCTCGAACAATTTCGGATGCCTGCGCGGCATCGAGTGCTTTCCAGAGTGTTGCGTCATCAGCATCCTCATTGCCCCATTTGAGGTTACTGCGAATCGTACCAGAAAAAAGTTGCGCTTTCTGCATGACGGTACTGACGTTACTTCTGAGGCTGTCCTTATCATATTCGCGGATGTCATGCCCAAAAATTTTTACTGATCCCGCCGTCGAGTCATAATAGCGGGGAAGAAGGCTGACAAGACTTGTTTTTCCGCTTCCAGTACCGCCGATAATGCCAATCGTTTGTCCTTTTTTTGCAGTAAAAGAGAAATCCAAAAGACTTTCTTCTCCGGAGCTGGCATAAGTCAAAGAAACATGACTAAATTCGACAGCATTTTCAGAAGAAGAAGCGTCTACTTCTTTATTTCCAAATTTCATCTGGGGCTGCATCGCGAGAACAGCATTGATTCGTTCGGAACAGGCAATCGCTTTCGTTATCTGAATGATTAAGTTTGCAAATTTTACGATTTCTAGAAGAATCTGATTCATGTAATTTACAAGAGCAACAATGTCACCCATTGCAAGAGTTCCGACATTGATCTGGAAGGAGCCGACTTGCAGTATCGCGATAATTGCCAGGTTGATGATCACATAGGTAAGTGGATTCATCAGCGCTGAAATTTTACCGACACGAAGTTGACTGGTTGCAAGATCAGCATCTGCTTTTTCAAATCGTGCAGTCTCGTCTGTCTCTCGCCCGAATGCTCGTACAACACGAACTCCCGTTAAATTTTCACGGGTGATACCAGTGATCTTGTCAAGGCGGCTTTGAACATTTTTATAACGTGGAATTGTTTTAAGCATAATTCCAAGAATCACAAAAAAAAGAATGGGGATAGCTGCAACAAAGGTTAAAGCAATTTTTCCAGTTAATAGCAAATGCCATCACTGTTGCACCGATAACAATAAATGGAGCGCGTAGGAGCAGTCGCAAA
>DHOF01000131.1:0-127 GCA_002411615.1 Ruminococcaceae bacterium UBA5397 | reverse complement strand
CATCGCTTGTCATTCGAGTAATCAAGGTGCCGGTTCCCATCGAATCCGCTTCGGAAAAACCTAGCGACTGAATTTTGTCAAACAACTTATGCCGAACTTCGGTACAAGCCTCTACGGCAGCTTTTGC
>DHOF01000023.1 GCA_002411615.1 Ruminococcaceae bacterium UBA5397 | reverse complement strand
GCCTGTACTTCTAACAGCTGAATTGCAGTTCCGTTTCCGCAGCAGACTGCAAAATCCTTCAATATCTGACCTGGCTTCCCCTTTTGTTTTTCAATCACTTTGCTTTTCCAGATCTTTAAAGGAATTCCTTCGAAAACAGTGGAGGCTGTTGGCCATGGATTTAATCCACATATTTGATGATGGATTTCGAGTGCATCTTTCTTCCAATCAATTGGGCTCATGGTCTTGTCCAGCATAGAAGCATAAGCAGTCGTCATCTCCCCCTGCGGCTGAGGAATAATATTAGGCAACTTTTCAATCGTTTGGAGCAAGAGGTCTGCTCCCAGTTCTGCCAATCGATCTTCCAATTCTCCAGAAGTTTCATTCTGCCCAATGGATGTCTCCGCTTTGAGGAGCATATCACCTGTATCAAGCCCTTCTGACAGAAACATTGTGGTAACACCGGTAACCTTATCTCCGTTTAGGACAGACCATTGAATTGGCGCTGCCCCACGGTATTTCGGCAGCAAAGACGCATGAACATTGATACACCCCTGCGGCGGAATCTCCAAAAATTTTTTCGGAAGAATTTTTCCATAAGCCACTACAACTGCAAGATCCGGATGAAAACTGCGAAACTGTTCGGCAGCTTCTTCTGTTTTCAAGGTTGCCGGCTGTAAGACCGGAATTCCTGCTTCCTGCGCTAAAACTTTAACCGAAGACGGTGTTAATTTCTGCTTTCTTCCGACCGGCTTATCCGGCTGCGTATAAACAGCACAAATTTCATGTTTTGAATTTAGCAGCTTTTGCAGGCAAGTCTTTGCAAAATCAGGTGTTCCCATGAATAAAATCCGCATCGTACCACATCCATTATCCTTAGTTTATGTGTATCAGAACAAAATTATCTCATTTTTGCTAATTCTTCTGAAGTCAGCATGCGAATCGCGTGACTTTGAAAAAGAATTCCATCGAGGTGATCAATCTCATGGCAACAAGCAGTGGCCAAAAAATCCGATGCTTCCAAATCAAAAGGTTTCCCAGTACGATCCTGTGCATGAACTTTTACATGCTGGGGACGTTTTGTCAGCGCATACTGTCCCGGAAAAGAAAGACAGCCTTCTATTGTCTCCTGCTCCCCTTCTTGAAGCGTAAAAACCGGATTAATCATTTCAATTTTTCCATCACCGACGTCAATTACTACAATACGGCGGCGTATTCCAACCTGAGGTGCTGCCAAACCGACCCCGTCTGCTTTGATCATCGTCTCATACATGTCGTCTAATAGAACATGAAGCCGTTCATTAAATTGCTCAACTGTGCGGCAATGTGCCGTTAAAGTGGGTTCTCCCTTTTTTAAAATATTTCTGATTGCCATGATAAAAACCTCCTAAAATCTATTATAACACATAGCATGGATTGATCTGTGCAAAAACTGTGACTCCTCGGAACTCCTGATTTTTTCCAAATAAAATTAGAAGTCTGGAAATCATTTCGCGAAAGTGTTTACTATTACGACATTTTATCATTAGTTTATCCCGGTATTTATCGCTTACCCGTGGGATAGAAGCTGGAGAAGGGCTCAAAACACGCAGTGGAAGTTCCGAATATTCACGAAAAGCGATTGCCTGTAATTCTTCTAAAAAAGAAGCACTGCATTTTTTGACTGCTTGCTCATTTTTTCCCATAAACCCAATCACACAAATATCTGCAAAAGGCGGATAAAGCATTGCCTTCCGAATTGCAATTTCGGATTGATAAAAAGCAGGGTAATCTTGTCTTTTGGCAAGCTCTAAAACGGGATTTTCCGGAGTATAAGTTTGTATAAACGCTTTTCCGCGCAAATTTCCGCGGCCTGCTCTTCCGACCACCTGGGTCAACAAATCAAACGCATGCTCATAACTGCGGAAGTCATCACAATAAAGCGCCTGATCGGCAGAAAGCACTCCTACTACAGTCACATTTTCAAAATCAAGTCCTTTTGCAACCATTTGCGTTCCTACAATCAAATCATATTCGTGTTTTCGAAATTGATTCAGCTTTATTTCATAAGCATTCTTGCTCATTGTAGCATCGGTATCTAAGCGCAAAATTTTCGCTTTAGGAAATAAGTTTTGCAGTTGTTCCTCTGCTTTTTGTGTCCCAGACCCTCCAAAATGGACCTTTTCTTCATGACAAGATGGACACTCTTTTGTAAACGGAATGGAATACCCGCAATAGTGGCACATTAAGCGCCCATTTGCACGATGATAGGTTAATGAAATGCTGCAGTGCGGGCAGGTAATAACATGCCCACAAGCTCTACAGGAAGCAAATGTATTATATCCCCGGCGATTCAAAAGCAAAATTGCTTGCTGTCCTTTCAAAAAAGCTTGTTTTAACGCTTCCAAAAGGGAGCTGCTAAGAATCGTAGTATTTCCGGCTTCAAATTCGCGATTCATATCGCAAATTTCCACCTGCGGAAGAATTGCAGTTCCAAAACGCTTCGAAAGAACATCAAATCCGATTCGTTTTTTCTGCGCAGCATAATAGGTTTCAACTCTAGGCGTAGCAGAAGCAAGCAATAACAGTGCGTGATGGTAAGCGCATCGAAAATGAGCAATATCGCGCGCGTGATAGCGCGGAGACTGCTCTGACTGATAAGTATCTTCCTGCTCTTCATCTAAAATAATCAACCCAATTTTTGAAAGCGGCGCAAATACTGCAGAACGAGTTCCAATTACGATAGAAGCTTTTCCGTCCCGTACTCTTTTCCATTCATCCATGCGTTCTCCCATCGAGAGTCCACTGTGAAATACTGCAACTTGAGAACCATACCGACGATGAAAAATTTCAATCATTTGTGATGTTAAAGAAATTTCAGGAACCATCAAAATAACGCCTTTTCCATCCTGCTGTACACGGTCGATCAATTTTAGAAAAATACTGGTCTTTCCGCTTCCTGTAATTCCATATAAAAGCGAACTTTCAGCTTTAGGGGAATCATACAAGGACTTTAAATGTTGATAAGCTGTTCCCTGTTCCGCAGATAAAATAAGCTCGTGATCTTCCATTTCTTGATCAGCGGATTCATAAGGATTTCGGTAAACAGGATTTTCAAAGAACTCGCAAATTCCCTTTTTTACGAGATTATCGGGAACAGCGGGTGTAACACCGGTATAATAGCAGATTTCTTTTACAGACGCTGCTCCTGCATCCCGTAATACTTGGACGACTCCTTTTTGACGAGCGGTCAAGCGAAAAGGGAATTCCTCATTTTCCGGATCTTTTAATCGAATCATTCGCTGCGTTGCATCGTTGATTTTTTGCACAGAATCTGTTTTACACTCTAAAATTCCCTTCGAAAAAAGGCCTTTCAGAATAGATTCAGCATTTTTTGTTTCTTTTAGCACTGCAAAAAGTTGTTTCTCCTCAACCGGTTTTCCAATCTGCTGCAAAAGCCGAATAATATCCTGCTCCTGCTGCGAATAGGAAGAAAG
Source organism: Ruminococcaceae bacterium UBA5397 (assembly GCA_002411615.1). Lineage (GTDB taxonomy): Bacteria > Bacillota > Clostridia > Oscillospirales > Acutalibacteraceae > Caproicibacterium. The sequence continues at coordinate 1,701 of DHOF01000023.1, read as the reverse complement.
TGATTCTTGGGAAAATTCTTTGGCAAGGGAGAAAAAACGTTTGATATGATATTGGAAACCAATCGGAAATAGAAGTCTTGCAGCCTCATATAAAGTACAAAAATATTGTTCTTTTATCCAAGGAATCAGGAGCAACCCCTCATTTGAAAGAAGCGGTGCCGAATCCAGCACCGCTTCCAATGATTTTATCTTTATGGAAGGTTTCTCTTTGCTTTCTTCAGTCGCAAGGATCATTCCCTGACGTTTTGTACTGGCAGTTCCAAACGGAACCAGTACGCGGCATCCCGGTTTTGCTGTTGGCAAAAGAAAATCCGGAATCAAATAATCAAAAGGCTGATCAAAATGATAGACTGTTTTTTCAACAGCAACCTTTGCAAGATACATTTGTTGCTCCTGTTTCAAAAAATCATTTTTGTTCTGAATCGTTTTCTGACTCGACTTTTGTCTCTGCTTCTTCTTTGGCGGAGGCATTGTTTTCTTTGCCTGGAACGATTTCATATTTATGTTCTTGTAACTCGCGTACAGCCACTTCTACTGGCTTCTCAACTGAAATCTCCTCTGGGTTGTTTTCAGCTTCTGCAATAATTTCTCTGGCACGTTTTGCAACTCCCACACAGAGGGAATAACGACTTTGTCCTTTTTTTGTCAATTTATCAGCAATTGGTTTAATCATGGTTTTCCAGCATCCTTTCAATTAAATCCTGATTTCGGCTTGATCTCATCTTTTCAGCATGAATAATCTCGGCAAGCTCTTCGACTGCCTGTTCAATATCATCATTGATCAAGAGATAGTCATAATGAACAGCCTGTGAAATTTCTTGTTTTGCAGCTGCAAGACGTTTCTCCACAACTTCTTCTGTCTCTGTTCCGCGTCCGCGAAGTCTGGATTCCAGAACTTTTAACGAAGGCGGCAGATTAAAGATTCCAACACTTTGGGGAACTTTTTTCTGAATCTGTGCTCCCCCCTGTACCTCAATTTCCAAGAATACGTCTTTGCCCTCATTGAGCCAATTCTCGATGGGCTTTTTAGGAGTTCCATAGCAATGGTCACAATATTTTGCACTCTCTAAAAGCTCATCGTTTTCCTGCATCGATTGAAATTTTTCCTGGCTGACAAAATAATAGGAAACTCCATCTTTTTCTCCGGGGCGAGGATCTCTGGTCGTTGCGGAAATAGACAACTGAGCATTTGGATATTCTTCGAAATAACGTTTCAGGACTGTCCCTTTTCCACTGCCAGAAGGGCCGGAAAAAATAATCAGCAAACCTCTATGATTCACTATGACTCAACTCCTCTTCTTCAGTTGTTTCCTCTTGGCGGTCTTCCCCGCGCTTCGCAACCTTTTCGGGAACAAGCGCACAAAGAATCACATGCTCGCTATCTGTGATAATAACCGCTTTGGTACGTCTGCCATAGGTCGCGTCAATTAAAGTGTGACGCTCTTTGGCGTCGGCAATAATTCGCTTGATCGGTGCAGATTCCGGACTGACAACCGCTACAATGCGATCTTCCGCAACAAGATTTCCATATCCGATATTAATTAATTTCATCTTGCTTCTTTTTCACCTTTTCTATTCGATGTTTTGAATCTGTTCCCGAATTTTTTCAATTTCAGCTTTGATATCCACTACAAGATAAGCAATTTGTGTATCACATGCTTTGGAACCGATTGTATTTGCTTCCCGGTTCATTTCCTGCAC
>DHOF01000042.1 GCA_002411615.1 Ruminococcaceae bacterium UBA5397 | reverse complement strand
TAAAGAGCGTAGGACGTACCAGATATCTGGACGAACGGGCAGAGCGCTTCCTTGATCAATTCGGCGGACATCATTTTGTGGTGGATGCGAAAGAATTGGGGCTCGATCAGCTCGACTCCTCTGTCGCGGAATACTTTAATTCTTTGCTTCTGCACCCAATCAGCAAGCAGCTAATTGCCGCAATGGGAGAAGTTCGGATGCATCCCATGACTTATCGCAGATATATGTGGAAATTTGATTATTAATTAAATCATTTTTTTAGTGTTTGATTTTTTTAAAGCAGGTTCGCCTTTTTTCTTCAGGCGAACCTGCTTTTTTGAAAAAATTAAATATATGGAATGTTGTGATTTCATATAAAACATATTATAATGATTAGCAGTGGTAATTATATTCATATAATTTAAAAACGAGATAAAAAGGAAAGAAAATATTATGGGATTAAATTATGAAAGCATTGTGCCGCTGTATGAACAGATCATGGAAAGCATTAAGCAGGAAATGCACAGTGGCAGTTTGGCTCCACATCAAAAACTGCCGACAGAAGATGAACTGAGTACGCAGTATGGTGTAAGTCGAATTACGATCAGAAGAGCGATTGCAGAGCTGGTTAAACAGGGCCTTGTTGAAAAGAAACAGGGAAAAGGGACTTTTGTTGCTGCACCAAAACTGCGCAAAGCTTTTAATCGTCCTGGGATGAGCTTTACAGAAATTTGTGCTGCAAATGGGATGAAGGCCAGTGCGAAAATACTCTTTTCCGGAGTGGAAATTCCCCAAAATGAGCAGGTAGTCAAATGGTTGGGCCTGAAACCGGGGGTCCAGGCAGTTAGAATTTTGCGCCTTCGCTATGCAGATGGCCGCCCTCTAGTGATTGAGGATAATTATTTTTCTATGGAATATGCTTATTTGCTGGCAGTTGATTTAGAGCATAATTCTCTGTATCACTATCTTCGCGAGAAGAAAGGCATTGAAATCATTCCAGGCGAAGTAATTCTTCGTTTGGTTCGTGCCGATTCTAAAACGGCAAAATTGTTGGAAGTGAGCCGTGGAACCCCCATGCTCCAGATCGACAGCTGTACCCGAAAGGGAGATGGAGATGTTCTGCATACTTGCCATCAGGTAGGGTACGGTGAAGACTTCGATTTTATTGTGCGCTGAAAAGATTATTGTTTTTCTGATTATTATTTGAGACCATTTTTTGCCATTGGATTTTTTATTTATTTTAGAAAATTCGATGGCTTTTTTTTAAATTTTTTAAAAGCTTATAGGTCTTTTATTTTGCAAATTATGAATTTTATAATGGGAAAAAGTTCAAAATGAATGGATTTTTTCTGTTTCAACTTCGAAAAGTAATAAAAAAAGGCTGAAGTTTTTGTGAAGATTTAAAAAACAACGAGTGATTTTGATATTAATTAATTTTGTTAAAAAATTACCAAAAGATTGATGAAATAAAATGAATACTAAATATTATGTGACTAATAATTGACTTTTAAAAAAAATTGGTGTATATAATGATATATAAGATATTATATTGCAACAATATAAAAAGAGGTACAACTGATATCTCAACATTGAAATAATCAAAGCGGGAAAATGCAGGATTGTAATTTTCAATTTTCTATTACTGCGGAGGATAACGGACATGATTAGAACGATTGGGATCGGAGATAATGTCTGCGATAAATATCGACATTTGTCGCAGATGTTTCCAGGAGGGCAGGCACTCAATTTTGCTGTTTACTCCAGCATGGAGAAACAGCAAAGTGCCTATCTGGGCGTTTTTGGAAACGATGCAGTAGCTGCGCATGTAAAACATGTTTTAGATCTGCTTCGGGTGGATCGCTCTCATTGCCGAGAGTATCCGGAAGAAAATGGTTTTGCAATGGTTGACCTGAAAAATGGAGATCGGGTTTTTGTTACAAGCAATAAAGGCGGGGCTTTAAGAAATCACCCGTTGGTACTCTCTCAGGAAGACCTTCAGTATCTGAATGAATTTGATGTTATGCACACCAGCAACAATAGTTATATCCTCGAAGAACTGCCTAAACTGCAGAAACTAAATGGGATTTTATCTTATGACTTTTCTGGTTCGTGGAAAGATGAGGAACAGACCCAAAAAATTTGTCCTTATCTGAATGCGGCGTTTCTTTCTTGCTCTTCCTTATCAAAAGAAGAAGTGCAAGACCTGGAAATCAAGATGTATGGTTGGGGCTGTGGATTGATTACTGCAACCCGTGGGGAGAAGGGTGCCATTCTTTATGACGGAAACCGCTTCTATGAAAACGTTCCGCATTTAGTAAAAGCAGTCGATACTCTTGGTGCCGGAGATTCTTTTGCAACCGGAGTCCTTTTGGTTTATGGAGAAAGCAGAAAAGAGGGACTTCTGCAGAAAAATTCGGAAGCTTATCGTGAGATGATAAAACGGGCAATGGAAAAAGGAGCAGAACTGTCTGCAAAAACGTGCATGACCTATGGAGCTTTCGGATATGGAACACAAATGGTTCCGTAATTTAGATGTTTTTATCTTCTATATCACTGGAGAAAGAAGGCGATTCGCTTGGAGAAAGAGTTATTGCAGGTAAAGGACTTGCAGATGGTATTTGAAAATAAAAAAAGATCCTTTACAGCAGTAGATAATCTGAGCTTTTCTATACAACGTGGCAAAACGCTTGGAATTGTAGGAGAAAGCGGCAGTGGAAAAACGATGGCTTCCCTTTCTGTAATGGGATTGTTGCCTAACCAGGGAAGAATCAGTGCAGGAGAGATCATTTTTGAGGGAAAAGATCTTAGAAAATGTTCCGAAGCAGAAATGAATAAAATTCGCGGCTCTGAAATGTCCATGATTTTTCAGGATTCCATGATGAGTCTTGATCAGGTGTATACAGTTGGATATCAGATTTCTGAAGCAATTTTGGCACACGAAAAATTGAGTCGGCAAGAAGCAAAAAGCAGAGCGCTTTCTTTGATCGGAGCGGTCGGAATCCCACACCCGGATCGAGTTTATGATTCCTATCCGTTTGAACTTTCCGGAGGAATGTGCCAGCGGATTATGATTGCGATTGCGCTTAGCTGTAATCCAAAACTCCTTTTTGCAGATGAGCCGACTACTGCACTCGATGTTACCGTACAGGCACAGATTTTGGATTTGCTCAAAGATATGCAAAAAAAGTATCAGATGGGGATTGTGCTGATCACGCATGATTTAGGCGTTGTTTCAGAAATTGCAGATAATGTGATTGTGCTTTATGCCGGCCAATCCATGGAGATCGGTTCTACAGAAGTTATCATGCATAACCCCAGTCATCCTTATACTTCCGGCCTCATGAAGGCGATCCCAAAGGTCGGAGAAAAGAAAGATATGCTTTACAGTATTGACGGAATGGTACCGGATATCCGACATATGCCAAAGGGCTGCCGCTTTTGTACCAGATGCCCATTGGCAGATGATCGTTGCAGAGAGGAACAGCCTCAGATGCGGGAGATCGAACCCGGACATTTTGCGCGGTGTCATAAAGCGGTTCCGCAGGCGAAAGGTGGGTGTTAAAGTTGAGTGAGGATTTATTAAAAGTATGTCATGTCAACAAAACCTTTCCAATCAAGAGCGGAATGTTTTCCAAGTCCAAAGGCTTTGTACATGCAGTTGACGATGTCTCATTTACGATTCACAAAGGAGAAACTTTTGGGCTTGTCGGTGAATCCGGCTGCGGAAAAAGCACGCTTTCCCGTACAATCCTTCAGCTGATCCCGGCAGACAGCGGCGAAGTGATTTTTGATGGAAAGGATCTGAGAAAGCTTTCTAAA
>DHOF01000070.1 GCA_002411615.1 Ruminococcaceae bacterium UBA5397 | reverse complement strand
AAAAATCCCGAAAGCTTCTCCGCTGGATGTACTAAATCCCATGATTTGTCCAAGCATCGGGAAAAAGATTGCAGCTAATACATTAAAGAAAAAGATGACAGAAATGGACTGCGCAACTTCATCATCATCTGCACCAATGACAGGTGCCGTCGCCGCAATCGCAGAACCTCCGCAAATAGAAGAGCCTACTCCAATTAAAGTAGAAGTTTTTGATGGGGTATGTAAAACTTTATGCATCACATAAGCTATGATCAATGACGTTGAAATCGTACATACAATAATTGGAAGAGATTGTTTTCCTGTCGTTACCACTACGTTCAAATTGAGCCCAAATCCAAGTAATATCACTGCCCACTGCAAAACCTTTTTTGAAATAAATTTAATCCCGCTGTCGAATCTGGATTTATCCCGAATCATCAGGGTGATTACCATGCCCGCTAAAATAGCAATGACAGCTCCCCCTACAATCGGAAACACTTTTCCTAAAAACCAAGACGGAATCGCGATTGCCAAAGACAATAAGATTCCCAATCCATTTTTCCTCATAAAATCCACATCTAAAACTCCCTTTTATCATTTTTTATAAAATGATCGAATGCGTTTATTATATCACTGGATTTTTATAATTTCCAATTATCATTTATTATGATATAATAACTTGAGCTTATCGTTAAGGGAGGCAACATGATCAATGGAATATCGGCTTACTACATTTTTGGCAGTCTGCGAAAAAATGAATTTTACGCGTGCAGCAGAAGATCTTCATATTACACAACCGGCAGTATCACAGCATATCAGGCTTTTAGAAGAAGAATATGGAACAAAATTATTTCTACATGAAGGAAAACGCATTCGCCTCACTCCTGCGGGTCAATTCTTTCGTGATACTGTGATTAGAATGCAAAACGATGAAAATGTACTGCACAGCAAACTTACTGCTTTTGAAACGGGAAAACAAATTTTTAAACTGGGAGCGACTCGAACAATCGGAGAATTTAGTCTCGAGACAAAGCTCGCAAGTTATATAAAAACACATCCTGAAATCGAACTGCACTTTATCGTTGACAATACCGAAAAATTACTGCACCAAATAGACGAAGGATCTCTTCAATGTGCATTTGTAGAAGGATTTTTTGATTTAAACCACTATGATTTTGCGCGCTTTCGCACTGAAAACTTCTTAGCAGTCTGCTCCAAAAATCATTTATTTCGTCATAAAATCAAAACCGTTTATGATTTAGCGGACGAAACTTTATTGCTGCGGGAACCAGGCTCTGGGACGAGAGAAATATTAGAACAATTCTTATATTTTCAAAATATGAGAATCGAAAATTTCCATAACATTGTACAGATAGACAGTATGCATGTTATTTTAAAATTGCTGGAACGAGACGCCGGCATCAGTTTTATGTACCAAATGGCCGCGAGTAAAGGCATTCAACAGGGTATTTTATGTTCCATTCCGCTCAGAGGTCTTCCCGTCCAGCATGAACTTTCTCTTGTTTGGAAAAGGGGAAGTCAATACTCTAAAGAATATAAAGCCTTATGCCAGGATTTTTCAAAAGAATAAAGCATTGATCAATAAAAAAGGCCTCCTGCTTTTTATCGCAGGAAGCTTTCTTTTATGAACCAAGGGCTTTTCCGTCCCATCTGGGATCCGCCGCCCCCTCTAAAACTCCGTCCAGCCTAAAAAGGATTCCCTGAAACTGGCCGGTGTTTTTATCCCAAGATCCCGATTTTGTCATCTGATAACCAAGGCCTGACAATGCCTGTACCACATTATCTGAAAAACGATCTTCATAAGTGATTTTGCTGTTTCCAATTGCAGAAGTGTCCATTCTGGGAGAATCCACAGCTTCCTGGAGCCCTTTTTGATGATCAATCACTTTTATGAGAATCTGCGCTGCTAAAGATGGTATTTGCGTCCGATCTGCGATTCCAAAGGATAAGAGCGGCGTTCCATCTTGATTCAGCACAATGGTTGGACTCATCGTCGAAATCGGACGTTTGCTGCTGGATACACAATTTAAGCTCGTCCTATCCGTAGAAAAGTCTCCCATCACGCTATTCAGCATAAATCCATACCCATCTGCACAAATGCTGGACCCAAACGAATCATTCACCGTCTGCGTTACCGTAACAACATTTCCCATTTTATCCGTAATAGAATAGCATGACGTGCCGCTTTCCGTCTCAATCACCTGAACCGAAGACTTAGGCGAAGTAACCTGAACGTTTGGGTTTTGGGTCATCCAGTATGCCAGATCTTGTGCATGATTGGAACTCAAAAGATTTTGAAATCCCGAAGAAGACGTTTTACTCGAAGACTGCAGATATTTTTGCAAATCAAGATTTACCACCTGAAACGTTTTTGAAAACAGCGAAAGCTCTTCCGGACTTTCTTCGCCAATCTGAGAGAGATTAAAATTTTCCAAAATCTTTAAAGTTTGTGTAAGAGCAGCGCCTCCTGTATAAGGAGAAGGAGCGGAAAGGATCTGGTATCCACGATAAGAGCTAATCAGCGGAGTGGTATCTTTTACTTTGTAATTTTTTAGGTCTTCCAACGTTAGGCTTCCACCGTATAGGTTGACTATATTTACGATCTTTTCCGCAACTTCTCCCTCGTAAAACCCATTTACTCCATTCTTTTCGATCAGACTCAGTGTATTGGCATAGTCTTGATTTGTAAAAATATCGCCGGTCTCATAGGCAGACCCGTCTGAGCGAAGAAACAATTTCCCGAATTCGGGATACCCATCCATTTTTACTTTACTGTCAGAAAGCTCCTGTGCAAAAGTCGGAGTAACCGTAAATCCTGTATTTGCAAGTTGAATCACCGGATCTAAAATAGTTTTAGAACTTTGGGTTCCATATTTTTGCAATGCGTAGAGCATTCCGGCGACTTCTCCGGGAACCCCTACCGCCTTAGCGCCAATATGATTTGCCAAGTTCTGAACATTTTTTTCCTGATGCGTATTTTGTGAAGACTGATTTGCCTGCTTAGATTCCTCATCAAAAGTCCACATGGAAGAAGAAGCTGCAGCTGGCGCACAGCTCTCAAAATCGATAAAACGATTTGTCCCGTTTGCCATATGGATCGTCATAAATCCGCCGCCGCCCAATCCGGAAGCATTGGGCTCTACCAACCCCAACGCAAACCCGATTGCCGCTGCGGCATCGATTGCATTTCCCCCATTTTCGAGAATCTGCAGGCCGATTTTTGTCGCTTCATATTTTCCTGTGGAAACCATTGTTTTATCTGTGCTTTCAGCATTTCTTCCGCTTCTCAAAAGCGTTCCGTTTTCATCATACAGCTGAAAATTATCCAAAGAATTATAAAGCGTATGATTATCATTCGTTGTATCAGAAACAGAAGCAGAAGAAACCAAAGATGACGACGTTTCGGTGCCGCAGCCTACTGCCGATACCGTGATTCCCACTGCCAGAAGCAAAGCGATTGCTTTTTGTAATTTTCCCATCTTTCCTCCTGATGAACGCTTCGCAAAACTTTGGAAGCCAAAATATAAAAACATTAAGTAAAATTCTATAATTTTTTTCAGTATAGCACAATTTTTTACAAAAATCATTCTTTCTTATTTTGAAAGTTTCTGATTAATCTCTAAAAAAGGAATTGTCATTGCGAAAAGCTTTAAAACGGCGTATACTAATTCAATAAAAAATAAACGGAGGAACATTTTATGAGCAATCCAATCGTAACATTTAAGACCAATCAGGGTACTTTTAAAGCGGAACTTTATCCGGAAGTTGCCCCAAATACAGTTTATAATTTTATCAGTCTTATCCAAAAGGGATTTTATAACGGAACCATTTTCCATCGTGTCATTCCTGGATTTATGATTCAAGGCGGCGACCCGGAAGGTTCTGGAATGGGCGGCCCCGGATATTCTATCGCGGGCGAATTTTCTCAAAATGGATTTCAGAATGATCTCAAACACACTACCGGTGTTTTAAGCATGGCACGCAGCATGATGCCTAATTCTGCCGGAAGTCAGTTTTTTGTCATGGTAGCAGATGCTCCTCATCTGGACGGACAGTATGCAGCCTTTGGGAAAGTGATTGAGGGAATGGAAATTCCTCAGAAAATTGTTGCTTCCAAACGCGATTACAGCGACCGCCCCTATGAAGATCAAGTCCTGGAAGAAGTGACTGTCGAAACCTTCGGCACCTCCTATCCGCAGCCTGAAAAATCCGGAAGAAGATAAGTAAAAGGCACTCCCGTCAGGTACCTTTACAATCAAAGTGACTGCAAAATTTCTGCTAAAATAAAAAGCGAGCTGCAGCTTCTCTAAAAGGAGAGGTTACAAGCCCGCTTTTTTAATTGTGATTTTTGGAGACTTTTTTTATGAGTCCCTTTTATCAGAAAATTTTTCAACTCCATCCTTCGAAATACGCGCTAAAACCATCGGCTGTGGAAAAGGTCTCTCTGTTCCGATCGTGACTGCTTTACGAAAAAGCTCTTCGGCTGCATGACATTTTTCCATTGTCTCGGCAGAAAGGACTGCCAGCGTTTCCCCTTGTTTAACCGCTTCCCCTACTGTTTTGCAGAGGGTAATCCCTGCACTGTAATCAATCGAATCCTCTTTCTTTTCACGGCCGGCTCCCAGCTCCACGCAGGCTTCTCCCACCTGCTCCGTCTGTATTTTAGAAAGGCAGCCGCTTTGAGGTGCACAAACTTTAAGGGATGCCTTTGGCTTCGAAAATTTCCCGGGATCTTTCAGAAAGCTGCTGTCTCCGCCCTGTGCTTCTACCATCTTGCAAAGCGCATCGAAAGCCTGTCCATTTTGAATCTGTTTTTCGGCCATTTCACGGCATTCTTCCACACCGCCTTTGCCCGCCAGAAAAAGCATATTGGCAGATAACGCAAGGCAAATTTCTTTTAAATCTTCAGGACCATTCCCATGAAGAGTCTCACAGGCTTCTATCACTTCCAGGGCATTTCCGATTTTTCTTCCCAATGGCCGATCCATATTGGTAATCAGCGCTACCGTGCGTTTGCCGGCATTTTCGCCGATTTTCACCATGGTCTCTGCTAAAGCCAGTGAATCTTCCTTTGTCTTCATAAATGCACCGGAACCTGTTTTGACATCCAAAAGAATACAATTGCTTCCGGCAGCCAGCTTTTTACTCATGATAGAGCTTGCGATCAAAGGAATACTCTCTACCGTACCGGTCACATCTCTAAGCGCATATAGTTTTTTATCTGCCGGAACCAGATTGCCGGACTGTCCGATCACGCTGAATCCGGCTGTATTCACTGTACGAAAAAATTCCTCCCGGCTAAGATCAATCCGAAATCCGGGAATGCTCTCCAGCTTATCAAGAGTTCCTCCGGTATGTCCCAATCCACGGCCGCTCATTTTTGCCACATGAACTCCCAACGAGGCTACAATGGGTGCAACGATCAGCGTCGTTTTATCGCCGACTCCGCCGGTGGAATGCTTGTCCACCTTAATCCCTGGGATTTCGGAAAGATCGACCTGATCGCCTGATTCTGCCATTGCTAAAGTCAAGTCTGTGATCTCCCGTGGATTCATCCCACGAATACAGATTGCCATACAGAGAGCGCTTGCTTGATAATCCGGAATATCTCCACAGACATATCCTTTAATAAACCAGCGAATCTCTTCCGTTGATAATTCTTTTCCGTCACGCTTTTTGGCAAGAATATCATAAATTCTCATTCTTTTTTGCCCCCTAAAGACGACTCTCCAAAGGCAACCGGTAAAAGCTCTTTTAATAAATAAGTTTTTACTTTACCTTCCTCGTCCTGCAGATAAATTGGAAAATCCGCCCCACAAAATTCACTGAGCACCTGAAGACAAATTCCACAGGGGGGACATGGTACAGAAGATTCTTTTTCTGCCGGGCCCCCTACGATTGCAATCGCACAAAAACTTCTTGCACCACTGCTGACCGCACTTGCTACTGCCGCGCGCTCTGCACAAATCGTTGCGCCATAGGAAGCACTTTCAATATTTCCACCCAAAAAAACACGCCCATCACAAGTGAGCAGCGCTGCTCCTACCCGAAAGTTGGAATATGGCGCATAAGATTTTGTACGAGCCTGCTGCGCTGCTTTTAATAACTCCTCAGGTTTCATTTAAATACCTCCTTTTAATCTGAATTTTTTTCCTGAATAAGACGAACAATACGACTGGTTCCCAAACGATCTGCTCCCAGTTCCAAAAAGCGGCGTGCATCTTCCAAGGTAGAAATACCCCCTGCAGCTTTTACGCGCACCTCTGGCGCCACCTCTTTTCTAAGAAGTGCAACGTCTTCAAAAGTAGCGCCGCCGCTGGAAAATCCGGTACTGGTCTTAATAAAATCCGCACCTGCCTTACTCACCGTTTTGCACATTTTAATTTTTTCTTCTTTTGTAAGAAGACAGGTTTCAATAATGACCTTTAAAATTTTCCCACGGCATGCTTCTTTTACCCTGCGGATCTCCTCTTCTTCCAAATCAAAACGGCCTTCTTTGACCCAGCCAAGATTTACGACCATATCAATCTCTTCTGCACCGTTTTGGACGGCCTCAGAAGCCTCCAAGCATTTAACCGAAGTAGTATGATAGCCATTCGGGAATCCAATGACCGTGCAGACAGGAATCCTTCCGCGAAGATATTCTGAAGCACGCTTTACAAAGCTCGGTGGAATGCAGACGCTGGCGGTCGAAAAAGAAACCGCTTCCTTACAGAGCTGTTTGATTTGCTCCCAAGAGGCTTCCGGTTTTAACAGCGTATGATCCACATGGGATAAAAGGATCTGATCTTCTTTTGAAAGCATCTGATACCACTCCTATTATTAATTAAAAGTTTTTCTGAGCATATTATAAACTAATTTTAGTTTTTGGTCTATTCCTTTTTAAAATTAGCACTCTTTTTATTTAAGTGCTAATTATTTACAATTAATTCACATTTAATGTAAAAATTCGTTACAATTAGCAGGTACTATAAGAATTGTTCAAAGGAGCAAAGCTCCCGAGGACAAAAATCAAAATTCAAATTCTTAATTGGAGGTATGTATTATGTTTGACTTGATTCCTTTTGAACATCGTGGTAAGGCTCTGAATAATTTTTGGGATCCCTTCGATGGAGAATTTTTCCCGGATCTTTCAAAGGCCGCATTCCCCTGCCGCACCGATATCCGTGATGAAGGAAACAAATATGTTTTGGAAGCGGAAATGCCCGGTTTCAAAAAAGAAGACATCCATATCGATGTTGAGGGTGATCGAATGACCCTTTCTGCAAACCGTCAAGAGCAGAATGACGAAAAAGATGAAAATAACCATTACATTCGCCGTGAACGCAGTTGGGGCAGCGTAAGCCGCTCGTTCGACATCAGCGGTATTGATGCACAAAGGATTGAAGCTTCTTACCAAAACGGAGTTCTGCATCTGGATCTTCCAAAAGTTCATGAGCAGAAAACCGATTCTCATTCTATCCAAATTCGCTAATTGGTAATCAGCCAATTGGACATTTCCAATTTTGCGGATAATGGTTAAATAAAATCAGGCACCACAAAGAGCGCAAACTCTTTTATGGTGCCTGATTTTTATTTAATAAGATTAAGAAAGGCATACGGGCGATGAAAACTCAAGCAGAAACCCGCATTCTCCTTTTTCCAAAAAAGAAGCTGACAAAAAAGATCACTGCCGCCACCAAAACGATGGTACCGCCTGCCGCAGTTCCGGCATAATAGCTGATGATCAGCCCCGAAATTCCCGAAATCACAGAAAAAATAACCGATAATCCGTGATAGCTGCGCATGGATTTTGCAACATTTCTGGCTGCTGCCGCGGGCAAAACCAATAAAGAATTGATAATGAGTACTCCAACCCATTTAATTGATACCGTGACAAGAACCGCAACAATCAGCATAAAGACCTGCTGAATGGCACCGACAGGAATATTCTTACTGGCCGCTAGATCCCCATTCATGCTGGTAAGCAAAAACGGATTAAAAAACAATACCCAAGCTACTAGAATTACCAAAAGCAAAATTCCAAGCATTGCGATTTCTTCTGGCTGAACCGTAAGAATATCTCCAATTAAATAGGAGGAATATTTCGCGAATCCTCCGGCAACCGAAAGCAAGACTACACCTAGGGCAAGTCCGGTAGAGGCAAAAACGCCGATAATCGTATCCGCCGAAGAAGAAGCTTTCCGCATCACCGCGGAAATCCCCAGTGCAAACAAAAGCGCAAAGCCCATCATCGAAATCAAATAATTATCAATTCCGAGCATGACCCCAATCGCAATTCCGGTCAATGCGGAATGTCCCAAAGCATCACTGAAAAATGCCATCTTATTATTGACAATCATTGTCCCCACAAGCCCAAAAAGCGGAGTAATCAGAATAATTGCCAAAAGCGCATTCTTCATGTAACCAAACTCGGTCCAATCAAACGGCAGAAGTGTATCAACCAACCGATAAAACCATTCCATACTTATTTTCCCCCTGCCAACTTTAATCCAAACGCTTCCTTAACGGCATTGGTCTGCATAACCTGCCGAACCGGTCCGCTCACTATGATTGTTTTGTCCAAAAGTGCCGCGCAGGTCGCATATTTTTCTACGTGCGCAAGATCGTGACTCACCAGCAGAATCGGCATGGCATGTTCTTTTCGCATTACTGTTACTAAATCATAAAAAGTCTCAATCCCCATACGGTCGACTGCCGAAACCGGTTCATCCAAAAGAAGCAGATCCGGTTTTGGATAGAGTGCAAAAGCAAGCAATACCCGCTGCATTTCGCCGCCGGAGAGCGTTCCCAACCGTTTATCTAAAAGATTTTCCCGCGCACCGACTCTTTTGAGCATTTCCAAAGCTTCTTTGCGCTGTTGCTTTCGATGTCCCAGCCAAACCGGAAACCGCGTCAAATTCGCACAAAGCATATCTAAAACCGTCATCGGCGTATCTCTGTCAAACAGCATATTCTGCGGCACATATCCAATATGCGGGTGAGAAAGCCGCTTCCCTTCCGGATCATGAAACGTAATCGAGCCTGTATAAGGAATACGCCCCAAAAGAGCTTTTAAAAGGGTCGTCTTCCCCGCTCCGTTTCTGCCAATCAGCGCAAGAATTTCTCCATGATGAATATCCAAATTGACATCATGCAGTAAAATTCCATCCCGCTTTGTCACACTTAGATTTCGAATCTCTGTGCTACATTTACAGGTGGTTCTTTTCACCTCGTTCACGATAGGGCCTCCTTTAAGACTTCCATATTAGACCGCATCGCATCGAGATATGCATTCGGGTCATTTGCACCCGTCACGACCGGATCCAAAGAATAGACTTTGATTCCACTTTCTTTTGCAACAATATCCGCAGCGGATTTTGGATACTGAGGCTCCGCGAAGACCGCTTTTACGCCGCTCTCTTCCACGATATGAATTGTTTCGGCTAACTCTTTAGCACTTGGCTGACTATCCGGCTCACGGTTGACAACTTTTGCAATCGTCAGACCGAATTCTTCTGCGAAATAAGGAAACGCCTCGTGAAAGGTCACGATCGCTTTATTGGGAAGTGGATCGACTGTTTGATGCATTTCTTCCCGCAATGTTTTTAGTTTTTCTTCATAAGTGTGTGCATTTTCGCCATACTGCGCTGCATGCTCCGGATCTGCCTTTTGCAGCCCCTGTGAAAGGTTTTCTACCTGTAAAATCGCATTTGAAATACTCACCCAAATATGTGGATTAACCTCTTCATCGCCTTCTCCGGGGATCGTCCCAATCCCCTCGCTGCTGTCAATGATTTCGAGATTTGGCAGTTGCTGCGCAATTTTCTGGAGGAAACTTTCCATTCCGTCGCCATTAATCAAAAAGACATTTGCACTGGAAAGATTCTGCATATCGGAAGACTGCAGCTGATAATCATGCAGACACCCCGTCTGTTGTCCAGCCATATTATCGACCACAACATCCGGAATATCCTGTGTTAAGTTTAATGCCATAATATAAATCGGATAAAATGATGCCACAATCCGAAATTTTGCCGAATGTTCTTCCCTTCGTCCACACCCTGTCATTGTAAAGATGAGAAGCGCGGAAAGCAAAAAAGCTAGTAATCGTTTCAAATGGAGCCTCCTAAATGCAAACTATTCGCATTTAACATCATAACATCAAATGTTAAAAAAGTCAAGCAAAGAAAGCTTGCATAAAAAATCCGCTCTGCATTTTTTACAGAACGGATTTTGAATCAATTTTATTTTTTCATTAAGTCCCAAATTTGAGGGAGTTTCTTTTTAGCATCCTGAACACCAAGCTGATAGATACTTTCCAATTTTTGAGGATCTTTCTCATAGCGGCTGATATCAATGGGGCGGCTCGGACGAATTGCCAGCACTTTTCCGGCCTGCTCCTGCCGGCGAATTACCTGCAGCTCGCTATTATAAGTTTCCGCCCGTACCATCATCGCAGAAACCATACCCGGATACTGTCCATAAACGGTACGCAGCATTGCAGGAGAAAAGTCTGGTTTTAAATCTTTTCGATAAGAATAATCACGCGTCAAAACAACGACATGAAACTGATTTCCATCAAAGATTGAACGTTCCAATGGAATCGGAGCAGCGATTCCTCCATCCAGTAAAAACTTTCCATCTAATTTTACAATCTGCGATAGAAACGGCAATGAACTTGAAGCCTTCACTGCGGTAAATGATTCATCCAACGATTCTTTCGGATAATAAATTTCCATTCCACTCATCAGATCCGTCGCACCCACAAAAAGCTCCATAGATGAATGGTAAAAAGTCTGATAATCAAACGGAATCAGCTCATGAGAAAGCTCACCGAAAAGAAAATCAAAATCAAAAAGAGAGCCTTTTTCCTGTAAATTCTTTACGCTCACATATCGGTCATCTGTTGCATATTTCGAAAAGATTTGGTGATTTCGCCCTTTTTGTCGCGAAAGATAGTTTAGTGCATTACAAGCTCCTGCTGATACGCCGTAAACCTTTGGAAAAAAAATTTCTTCGTCCAAAAAGACATCCAAAACGCCACTGGTATAAGCGCCGCGCATTCCGCCACCTTCCAGCACTAATCCGATTGACACGGTCGATCCCTCCAATTCCTGAAATGTTTTGATTTTTTCCTATTATACCGGATTTAGAGTCAGAATACAAGCAATCGTTCATTTTCTTAAAATAGGACTTGCATTTTTTGGTTGAATCATATATAATAGATAAGCATTCAATTCTTGGACGTTTAGCTCAGCTGGCTA
>DHOF01000133.1 GCA_002411615.1 Ruminococcaceae bacterium UBA5397 | reverse complement strand
CCCCGCAGGGCTTTTACTGAGCAAGAGTGGAATCAGATCGAAAAAGTTTATTTAGAGAGTGAATAATAGGAGGGTATCCGTTGATGGATGATTTAGAGCAGCAAAAACAAAATATTATACCGGTTGATCTGGAAAAGGAGATTCGAAAGTCTTTTTTGGATTATTCTATGTCGGTAATCGTCAGCCGTGCCCTGCCGGATGTGCGGGATGGATTGAAGCCGGTTCATCGCCGAATTCTCTACACGATGTATGAAGCAGGATTAACACCGGATAAAGCCTATAAAAAATGTGCGGCAACGGTCGGCGACGTTTTGGGAAAATATCATCCTCATGGAGATGCTTCCGTTTATGATGCTTTGGTGCGTCTGGCACAGGACTTTTCTATGCGTTATATGTTGGTGGATGGACACGGAAACTTTGGTTCAGTTGATGGAGATCCACCGGCTGCCTATCGTTATACAGAAGCTAGAATGAGCAAAGTTGCAGTAGAAATGCTGCAGGATATCGATAAAAATACCGTTGATTTTCGTCCGAACTATGATGACAGCCGAAAAGAACCAACGGTTTTGCCAAGCCATTTTCCAAATCTTCTGGTTAACGGTTCGACCGGAATTGCTGTTGGTATGGCGACCAACATTCCGCCTCATAATATGGCAGAAGTAATCGACGGCATGTGTGCATTGATTGATGATCCTGAAATTGAGCTGGAAGGCTTGATGCAGTATATCAAGGGACCAGATTTTCCAACTGCCGGTATTATTATGGGCAGGTCTGGAATTCGTGCAGGTTATGCAACCGGCCGCGGCAGAATTATTGTTCGTGCAAGAGCGGAGATCGTAGAAGAAAAGAACAATCGATTTTCGATCGTCGTAACAGAGCTTCCCTATCAGGTCAATAAAGCAAGACTGATTGAATCCATTGCAGATTTGGTCAAAGATAAGAGAATCGAAGGAATTTCCAATGTAGAGGATCATTCTGACCGCAACGGCATGCATATGACCATCACGGTTAAAAGAGATGCTTCTCCGCAGATTGTTTTGAATCAGCTTTATTCTTTTACCCAGATGCAGACAACATTTGGAGTTAATATGTTGGCAATTGTCAACGGAGAACCAAAATGTCTGACTTTAAAACAACTCTTGGAAGAATATATTAAGTTCCAGAAAGAAGTCGTTGTCCGCAGAACCAAATATGAGCTTGAAAAAGCCATGGCAAGAGTTCATATCCTGGAAGGTCTCAAAATTGCGGTTGATAATATTGACGAAATCATTTCAATTATTCGTTCCAGCAAAGACCGCATTACCGCCCGCAACAGAATGACCGAACGATTCGGTTTGGATGATATTCAAACACAGGCCATTGTGCAAATGCCTTTGGGTGCATTGACCGGTTTGGAACGGCAAAAATTGGAAGAAGAACTTTCTGCGATTGAAGTCAAGGTCAAAGACCTCAACGATATTTTGGCGCACGATGAACGTGTCAGCACAATCGTAAAAGAAGAAGCACTCAAAATTAAACAAAAGTATGCCGATGAACGCAAAACGGAAATCATGGCGGTTTCTGGAGAAGTGGATATTGAAGACCTGATTCCAAGGGAAGAATGCGTTTTAACAATGACCCAGTTTGGATATGTAAAGCGTCTTGCTACGGATACCTATCATATTCAAAATCGCGGCGGCCGTGGAATCAGTGGCATGACCCGTCGGGAAGAGGACGTTGCTACCGAGATGTTTGTCTGCGGCAGCCATGACTATGTGTTGTTCTTTACAAATTTCGGCAAGGTTTATCGACTCAAGTGCTATGAGATTCCGGAAGGCAGCCGTACAGGAAAAGGCGTTAATATTGCAAATTTGCTGCCGATTATACAAGATGAACGAGTTACCTCAATGATTCGGGTTCCCTCCTTTGATTTTGATAAATATCTTTGCATGGTGACTAAAAACGGAATCATTAAAAGGACGGAGCTTTCTGCCTTTGATACCGCGAGAAAAGGCGGATTAATTGCATTGACTCTTGAAGATGGCGATGAACTTTCATGGGTGCGCTTAACGGATGGAGACAGTGATCTTTTGGTCGGAACGTATCTCGGTATGGCAATTCGGTTTAATGAAAACGATGTGCGTCCGATGGGAAGAACTGCCCGTGGAGTCAAGGCAATCCACCTAAAAGAAAGCGACTATGTAATCGGAATGAGTACGCTTAGAGAGGATGCTTATATTCTTACGGTAAGCGAGACCGGATTCGGACGGCTTTCTCCGATCGGTGATTATCGAATTCAGACAAGAGGCGGAAAAGGACTTACCAATTATCATATCAATGATTATGGCTGTGTTGCCGCGATTAAAACAGTCGATCTCCATGATGATATTATTTTGATTGCTTCTGATGGAATTATTATTCGAATTCCGGCGGAAAGCATTCGAATCTGTGCAAGACCTAGTAAAGGAGTTCGTTTGATGCGCTTGATCAATGAAAGCAAAGTTGTTACTATCGCAAGAACGGCTCATGAAGAGGATGAAGAAATCGACGAGTTACCCGAAGATGATGCCGATTCTTCAGAAGAAGACTGCGAAAAGGAAGAGTAAAATGAAATTGAAAGAAAGACTTTTTGTACTTTTCTTAGGCTGCGTTTTGTGTGTATCCCTTTCGGGCTGCGGCGAGACCGTAAAAACGGCTTCTTCTGGTGTTTCTCAAACGACGCCGTCAGCACAGCAGAGTACGGTTTCAACTGTTTTAAGTGAAGGAGAAACCGTGAGAAGCAATGCTTCTTCTGAGGCACTCAGCCCGTTTGAACAGAAGTTTTCACAAAATCCAATCGATGCAGATTATGAAGCTGACAGCAAAAAAGCATTGAGTATGGTCGATATGGTCGGATTAGCAGACCGCTATTCGGAAATTTGGCTCAATGAAGAAGCTGCTGCCTATGATTTTCTGCTCGAAAAATCTTCCCCAGATGACAAAGAAGCTATTAAGAAAGAACAGGAAGACTGGGTCAATCAAAAAAGTCAGGACCTTTCTCAGATTCAAAAGCAAACTTCCAGTATGGGAAATATGGCTAATCTGGAATATTCCAGCCGTACACTTTCGTATTATAAAAATAAAACGAAGACACTCTATGAAAAAATTTATCAGATAGATCCGAACTTTTCCTATCATTATGCCGGAAAAGGAGCGGCCGTGGGATGAAACTACAGGAAACTACCAAAGAAGAGAAAATTCTTTATGAAGGGCACATTCTGAAAATGCACGTTGATACCGTTGTTTTAGAGAACGGCAGAATGGTAAAGCGAGAATGTGTAGATCATCCTGGCGGGGTCAGCGTTGCCGCGCTGACCCCAAAAAATGAAATGCTGTTTGTAAAACAGTTTCGTTATCCATATCGACAGGTAGTTTTGGAAGCGCCTGCCGGAAAATTGGAGCCGGGAGAAGATCCTTTCGAGGCGGTGAAGCGTGAACTTCGAGAAGAGACCGGTTCGGAAGGAAAACAATACTTTAAATTGGGAGAGATTTTTCCCTCTCCCGGATATACAAATGAGAGACTCCATCTTTATGCCTGTCGGATCGATTCCACCGGAAAGCAGGACCTGGATGAAGATGAATTTTTGGAGGTAGAAAAAATTCCATTGGAAAAAGCAAAAAAAATGGTGGAACAAGGAAAAATCCCAGACGCAAAGACACAAATTCTGATATTGAGAGTGCTTACACTTTTGAGAGATAAAAAAATTTAAAGAGATATCGGGATAAAATGCTGGGAGGCTCTAGATTATGGAACGGCAGGAAATCATTCAGCAACTTAAAAATGCGGAAAAATATTTTTCTTCTCATGAAGAGATTTTTTCGAAAATGCGAAAAGAGCAAGAAAATCTTGCAATTTTGCAAGAAAAAAGACAATATATAAAAGATATTCCGAAAAAATATTTTTGGATGTTTTGCGTTTCTGTTTATTTGCTGTTGATTTTATTTTTGGCTCCATGGATTTCGACGGTTCTCAATGATGTTGAACAAAACTTTACACCACTCAAATGCAATAATGTATTTACATGGGGTGCGATTGCAATTCTTTGTATTTTTGTTCTCACAAAACTTATTTTTGCGTTGGTTGAGCGGCTTGTGTTTAAGAAATCTTTGGCTGAATGGGAGAAAAAAATCAAGAATGAGCAAGAACAAATAAAACCTTTAAATGAAAAAATTCATCAGATTTTTGATTTTTATCAGACAGAAAGCAAAACAATTTGTCCCGTTCCGGAGTCGGATTGCGATCCGGCAATTATTCGGCAGATCATTTCGATGTTTGAACTTGATAATATAGATTCCGTGAAGGATGCTCTCGACGAAATTCATCGAAAAGAAAAGTTAGAATTAGAAGAACAAGTAGAAAAAATACTGTAAAAGTGATTTTCGGGATTAAAAAAGCAGGGGGTATCCCCTGCTTTTTTCTTTTCATAAAATGATATTTGAAAAGTGGATTTTTGTCGAAAGATAGATTATAATAAATAAAAATCTATCAATCTTTTAAGAAAAGAGAAAACAAAATGATCCGAATTGCAAAGGCTGAAGATGCGCCGAAATTTTCAGAAATTTATCGGCCATATGTAGAAAAAAGCGCGGTTTCTTTTGAAACAGAAGCACCGGATACAGCGGAATTTTGCCGTCGAATCAAGGAGACCGAGAAAAATTATCCGTGGATTGTTTTAGAAGAGGACGGAAAAATTTTGGGATATGCCTATGCACATCGCTATCGGGAACGAAAAGCTTATGATTGGGCAGTGGAATCCAGTATTTATCTTGCGGATGAGGCGAAGCATCAAAAAATAGGGGATCGGCTTTATAAAAGTTTAATGTGTATTCTCAAAGAGCAGGGAGTGCTCCTTGCTTATGCTTTTATCACGAGTCCAAATCCAGAAAGTGAGAATTTTCATCTCAGATTTGGGTTCGAAAGAGAATCCCTTCAGAAAAAAATTGCTTATAAAAACGGCGCTTTTCGCGACTTAGCGGTGATGCGGTATGAAATAGGGCCGTTCCCAGAAATTCCACAGCCATTGGTTCCTTTTGAAATTTTGAGAAAAAGCCCAGCGTTTCGATTAGAAGAAAAAAATTTTGATTTAGAAACACTAGAATGAGATAAAAGAGCGGGATAAAAACAGGAGGCATTTTTTATGGATGAGGACAAAAAGGACTCAGAAAAACAAGATCAAAAAGCGAAAGCAATGCCCGCTGAAAATGAAAATTCGGAGAAACAAGACGAAAATGAGTCTTGGAAAGAGGTTTTACAGCAGGACGAAAAAAATTTTGAAGAAAAATATGATTTTAAGCCAATAGAAAAGCCGGAAAATAAAGCGGAACAAGTCATTCGTCACGGGAAAAGATCCGCTGTAAAAGAAAAATATCGCAGAGAAGTTTTAAAAAGAAGAATTTTAATCGTTGTAATATGCGTTTTAGTTTTACTGTTCCTCATTCTGCTTTTTACAAAAGCGTGCCATCAAGGCAGTGCATCGCCTCAAAAAGCGGATACAGTATCTTCTCAGTCGTTGGAACCGGTCTCTGAGCCTTCTGATTCGATGATCGATTCCAACAGCAGCAACATTTTTGACCATGCAGCTTTTTTAGGGAATTCTTTGCTGGAAGATCTCAATACATATGGCCTGGTTGGAAACAGCGATTGCTTTTTTAAAAAAGGGCTGAATGTTTCTACAGCAATGGATGAGACAATGGTAGGACATAATATTCCGGTTGTAGATGAACTTAATAACGGAAAAAATTATGACCGAGTCTATCTGGTCTTTGGAGAAAATGAACTTGGCTGGTCCAGCCGCGATACCTTTATTTCAGAATATAAGACTTTGATTCAAAAGGTCAAAGAATACCAGCCAAACGCAAAAATTTATCTGACTTCCCTTTTTCCGGTCACGAAAGCAGTCAGCGATGAGCCGGACGGACGAAATCTTACCAATTCCGCAGTAGACAGCGCCGATGAGGAACTAAAAGAAATTGCAAAAGATACGGGATCCACTTTTGTTGATGTTGCATCTGCCGTCAAAAATTCCGAAGGGGCTTTGCCGGACGATGCCAGCACGGATGGAATTCATCCCAATATGGAATACTGCCAGAAATGGGTAGATTATTTGGTGAGCCTCGGGTAAAGAAGGGTTGAATTTGGATTCAACAGAAAATCTTATTTTGCGGGGAAGATTTGCACCGACACCGAGCGGAAAAATGCACTTGGGAAATCTTTTCTGCGCACTTTTGAGTTGGCTTTCGATTCGCTCTAAGAATGGAGTTTGGGTGCTTCGGCAGGAAGATCTGGATCCGCAGCGAACCAGTCAAAAATTTGCAGAACAACTGGAAGAGGACCTTTTGTGGTTGGGACTTTCTTTTTCTGAAGGCGGAACAAAGGGCGGAAAATATGGACCGTATTTTCAAAGCAAATGTGAAAATATCTATCGGAAAGTTTTTTTAAAACTGCAGCAAAGTGCAAAAATTTATCCTTGCTTTTGTACGCGCTCCCTGCTTCACGGCGCGAACGCGCCTCATCTTTCAGACGGCCGTGTTGTTTATGATGGCCGCTGCAAAGCGCTGACGCCGGAAGAAATTGATCAGCAAATGAAAATACAGCCGCCGGCTTATCGAATTGAAGTGCCGGATGAGGAAATTTCATTTGAAGACGGCTGCCTTGGGAGCTGCCGCGAGAATCCTGCCCGGGAGTTTGGCGATTTTGTGATAAAGCGTTCTGACGGAGGTTTTGCTTATCAGCTTGCGGTGGTAGTGGATGACATTCGAATGAAAGTGACGGAGGTTGTGCGGGGACAGGATCTCCTTTCTTCCACCGCACCGCAGATCTATCTTTATCGGCTTTTAAAAGCGCCTGTGCCGCGTTTTTATCATATTCCAGTGTTACTTTCACCAGATGGAAAACGGCTCTCTAAAAGAGATCAAGACGTAAGTCTCGAAACTTTGCGCAAAAAATATACCGCCCCAGAAATTCTGGGACGGCTTGCATATCTGGCAGGCCAGTTAAAAGAGCCGCATGCAATCTCTGCAGAAGAATTGGCGGCGCATTTTGACTGGAGGCACGTTCCGCAGGAAAATTTAAAAATTCCAGCAGGACTTTTCTAATTTTAGAAAAAGGAAGATAAAAATTTATGATGACGATTTTTAAATCTGGAGATCCGGAAGCTTTAAAGCCTTATATCGGAGAAGAACTGCAGGAACGTGTTCATTCTGCAAGGCATATTTGTG
Organism: Ruminococcaceae bacterium UBA5397; assembly: GCA_002411615.1. GTDB lineage: Bacteria > Bacillota > Clostridia > Oscillospirales > Acutalibacteraceae > Caproicibacterium. The sequence continues at coordinate 10,441 of DHOF01000133.1, read as the reverse complement.
CGTTACTTCCAGATAACGCTTATTATCTTACCTTTTTCTGGCGGGACATGAAAAATTTCAAAAAGAACGAAGAAAGACAGCATTTTTATTGCAGCCAAGAAAGATTGATCTATTTAGGGGAAAGTACCCGGTGTATTTCAATTTTAAAAAAGATGCCGCAGGAATGGGACCCTTTTTACCAACTTTCAGAACTCTTCTTTAAGCTGACTGCCGATGATCTGGACACACTCCAGCGTTTTGAAAATTCTATTAGTGAGCTGGAAACCGGACTTTTAGAAACACAGAAGCCAATAGAAGGAGCAGTTTCCCGCATTGTGGAAATGCGCAGGGAACTTTTGAAGATAAAACGATATTATGAGCAGCTGCAGACCATCATTGACCGTCTTGCGGAAAATGAAAATGGGATTATCCCAAAAGAGAGCAGCCATCGTTTTGATGTTTTAAGCAAAAGAGTAGCTGCTCTCAAAAAATTTGTGCTGGATCTGCGTGAGTTTTTAACCCAGACGAGAGAAGCCTATCAGTCAAAAATTGATATCGAACAGAACCAGATCATGAAAGTTTTTACGGTCCTTACGGCAGTGTTTCTCCCGCTGACGCTGATTGTGGGTTGGTTCGGAATGAATGTGAAGATGCCGGAATACAGTTGGACTTATGGATATCCTTATGTGATTGTTTTGAGTATCGTGGTCTGTGGAATTTGCGGCTGGATTTTCAAGAAGAAAAAATGGTTTTAAAAAATCAGATTCTGCGGATCAGGGACCACATTCCCATCATCAATTCATGCGGAATAAATTTTGCAGTGATTCGGTGCAGAAAGCAGACTGGGCCGGGAGTAGAAACTGCAAAACCAAGTTTTGCATCCTGAAATGCCCATTTGACGACGGTCTTTTCCTTAGAGGCCAGCGGAAAACTGTGAATATAAGAGCTGTTCTGTGTCTTTTTTGCAGTGTCGATAAATTCAGTATCTTTCACCCAGTAGGGGCAGATAGCCGTCACAGAGATTCTGCGGGAAAAAAGCTCAACGCGCAGAGCACGGCTATAACGATATAAAAAGGCTTTGCTGGCAGCATAGACATTGAGATAAGGAAATGGCTGAAATGCTGCAGTAGAACAAATCTCAAGAATATGGCTGCCCTTTTTCATAAACGGAAGAACGCCCTGCGTCATCGAGACAGCAGCACGGCAATTAAGATCGATCATTGTTTCACAGTCCTCGAGAGAAAGCTCCCGATAGCTTCCGATTTTTCCCATGCCGGCGGCGTTAACCAAAAATTCCACCTCGGGATTTTCTTTCTTTAGAAGAGAAATGACTTTTCGAATCGACTCCTTTTCTGTTAGATCAAGAGGCAAAATCCGCAGAGGAGTGCTGCAGCCGATCTGCAGTTCCTGCAGCCGATTCTCTCGCCGGGCAATTACCCAGATTTCGTTTAAACATTCTTTTCTGTCTAAAATTTTTACAAATTCTTTTCCGAGCCCGCTGGAGGCTCCTGTAACGATTGCGATTTTCAAAGAACCCCACCCCTTTTTAACGATAATCGAATTATAGCACAAACAAGAAAGTGAAAAAAGAAAAGCCTGCAGAAATTTTCTGCAGACTTTCTTTTTTATTTATTTTATGATGAAATTAAGCGTTGACGACGGAACGAATATAGGATTCCACTTTTTCGGGAGCAATCTGGAGAGAATAAGAAATTTCTTCCCGAATCAGTTTTTCTGCAGATTTTAAAACCGTTTCATCTGTAGAAGAAATCTTTTTGCCATCCTTCTGGAGATTTTTTTTCCGCAGGAAGATACACCGAACCATGCAGATCAACTTCTGGGGAATACATTCGCGGATAATTTTAGAAAAACAGGCATTTCGCTCATTTTTGTCCTCAATCCAGTCTATTTTTTCACCGGTAGCTCCGGTCAAAATATCTTCAATTTCCTGCCTCTTGATAATCGGGCGAATCTTTTTGGTCAGATCTTCATTTTTAATTGGAAGAAAAATCTTTGAAGAATGGTCGACCGGATTCAGAATATAATAGGACTGTGCCGGAGAGGAAGACGAATACCGAAGCTTTTCAATCCCCTCAATTAAACAAACACCATTATTCCCATAAACGACAGGATCTCCTTTTTGAAATTGCTGCATGAAATAATCTATCTCCTTTAATGAATCAATGACAAATGTTATTTTGCACGAAAAAATAAATCTCTCTATATATATTATAACGGATCTCAACGAATTTCTCAAAGGATAAATTAAACAAATTTATGGTTTTTTAAATAATAATTTCTAAAACAGAAAAAACAGCCATTAAAAATGACTGTTTTCGCTGTTTTGATTTTATTTTTTAAGGAGGAAAAAGAAAATCGCAGTTTTATCGGACTTCGTCCCGCAGCGCTGCAGCTTCTTTTGCAAGTCGTTCGATCTCTTCAAAATTTCCGGCTTTTAAGAGATCACTCGGAACAATCCATGTTCCGCCGCAGGCCAATACATTTTTCTGGGACAGATAGTCTTTCACATTATTAGGCTTTACACCGCCTGTCGGCATAAAGCGCATGGAAGCATAGGGACCGGAGAGCGCTTTGAGCATTGCTACCCCGCCTACCACTTCTGAGGGAAATAGTTTTACAAGGTCCAATCCTTCGCGCATACAGGCTTCTACTTCGGAGGGAGTGGCACACCCCGGAATTATCGGAATGTTTTTTTCCTTGCACCAGCTGATGGTCTCAAGATTTGTGCCCGGGCTGATAATCGCTTTTGCGCCTGCGTCCACCGCCTGCCGTGCAAGGGAGGGAGTTAGGACGGTTCCGGCACAGAGAAACAGATCGGGCACTTCTTTAGAAATCGCGCGGATAGACTCTTCGGCGGCTTCGCTGCGAAAAGTGATCTCTGCGGCGGGGAGTCCACCGTTTTTGAGCGCTTTAGCGAGCGGGACTGCGTGAGCCACAGTATCAATCTTGATAACGGGGACGATTCCCACTTTTTGTAGAATTTCATAGATGTTCATTTGGGAACAATCTCCTTTCAGTAACTTTTCGGTTCATTTTCCGCCATAAAGCGGCTGAGTTCTTCCCGGTTGGGAAGCCCTTCATTGTCGCTGACGTTCATAATTTGAATTACACCAATGGCATTACCGCGCAGAATGGCTTTTTCGAGAGGGAGACCCTCTAAAACAGCACTGATGACACCGGCCGCAAAACCGTCTCCTGCGCCGACCGTATCCACAATCTTTTTGGGGACATAGGCCGGAACATGAAGCTTTTGTTCTTTTGTAATTGCCCACGCTCCATCTGAGCCGGTCTTGACAATGACTGTTTTTGCGCCGTTTTGAAGATAAAAATCTCCAATTTTTGCAGGGTCATCACTGCCGCAAAGAATTTTTCCCTCATTTTCTCCCGGCATCACATAGTCTGCCATCGAGGCGAGATAATTGATGCTTTGTACCATTGTTTCGTGGTCTTTCCATAACTGCTCGCGCAGATTCGGATCGAAAAAGATTGGGATACCGGCTTCTTTTGCCTTTTTCATCAGGCAAATCGTCGTTTGATGGGCAGATTCCGAAATTGCCGGAAGAATGCCGGTCAAATGGATCGCGTCCCACTCTTTTAAGTCGAGTCCTTTTACGTCGTCGGGGCAAATGGTGGAAGCCGCTGAATTTTTGCGGTAATAATAAATATCCGGATCGCCATGAACGGTCTTGCTTTTGAGCATAAATCCGGTAGCATGATCCTCCGAAGTGACCGTCAGAGAGGTATCAATGCCATTCTGATTCATGACTTTGACAATTTGACGGCCAAATGGATCACGGCCGAGCTTTGTAAGATAACCAACGGTATGCCCCAATCTGGTAAGACCTACGGCTACGTTAAATTCCGCACCGGCAACCGATGTGGAAAAATGCCTGACATCTTCAAGAAGCGCTTCTTCCTCGGCGATAAAAAGGCCCATTGGCTCCCCAGAAGTCAGAATTTTTTTGTTCATTCGATGAAAACACCTCACAAGCAGAATTTCAAAAATGAAATGACTGCTTTAAATTGCAGGAAATCGCTTCGTTCTTTTTATCAGAAAAATTATCGCATATCTGGAATCGCAATATCATCCATATCATCGAACGCTTTGTTTTCGCCGCCCATTGCCCAAATAAAGGTATAATTAGAGGTTCCACAGCCAGCGTGAATCGACCATGCGGGAGAGATCACAGCATCATAATTCTGCATGACGATATGGCGGGTTTCCTGCGGCTGTCCCATCATGTGAAAAACGACGTTGTCTTTTGGAATGTTAAAGTAGGTATAAACCTCCATGCGGCGCTCATGGGTATGGGCGGGCATGGTGTTCCAAACACTGCCTGGTGCTAATTGGGTAAGACCCATGGAAAGCTGGCAGGTTTCCAGGACATCAGGATGAATAAACTGATTGATGACGCGCTTATTGGCAGTTTCTTCACTGCCGCAGGGGCGCTTGTTTGCTTGGTCAAAAGAGATAAAAGTTGTTTTGCAGGGCTTATGTGCCGGAGCGGAAACCAAATAAAATCTTGCAGGATTTTTCGGATCATCGCTCTGGAAGGTCACTTCTTTTGTGCCCATAGTGATGTAGAGGCAGTCTTCAAATCCCATGGGATAGTTTTGACCGTCGGCATTGATCGAGCCTTTGCCGCCCAGATTAAAGACACCGGCTTCACGGCGCTCAAGAAAATAATGGGTGCCGAAATTTTTCCAAATATCGATGCCCTGATCAATGGAGACTTTCTGATTAACAGGGTAGATCCCCAGGATGACCATGCGGTCAACATGGGAATAAGTAGCCGTGACCTGATCCGGTACGTAAAGGTTTTGAATCAAAAATTCTTTCCGCAGCTCGTCGGTCGTATAGCGTTTGACGTCGCGCGGATTTGTGCTGTAACGAATATCCATTTTAAAATAACCTCCTTAATCTATTATTTTCTGCGAACAAGGTGGAAGGCAAATCCAGCAATATCCTCTGCAAAATAGATGGTATTGAGTTTGCCGTCGGGGCCGTAGTTCGCGGTGCTTTCGTTAAATTTGATGCCCTTTTCTTCCAGGTATTTGCGCGCTTTTTCCGGGTCATCTGTGCGGATCGCAATGTGTCCGAGTTTCCCAAGGAAGGGGGACTTCATTACTTCAAACTGCTCGTTGACAAAGATAGAGCCGTCGGTTTCCCTTGTAGGAAATCCAAAAAGAGCGTTTAAAAGAGCAACTGTTTTTTTGGCTTCTTCGGCATTTTCCTGATTGATGCCGATATGTGCCATTTCAAAATTAAAATTTTTCGCTTCCATTTTAAGTCCTCCTTATTTTGCCAGATAGCCGCCGTCCAGCGGAATCACGGCGCCGCTTACATAATTAGAGGCGTTGCTTGCTAAGAATACCGCAAGGCCCTTCATATCTTCGGGGGTGCCCCAGCGGCCAGCCGGGATTCGGGCCAGAATTTCAGTATTGCGGCCGTTGTCGTTAATAAGAGCGGTATTCATTTCGGTTGCCATATAACCGGGAGCGATGGCATTTACCTGAATATTTTTGCCTGCCCATTCATTGGAAAGCGCTTTTGTCAACTGAGCAACAGCGCCCTTGCTGGCAGCATAGGCGGGAACGGTAAATCCACCGAAGAAACTCAGCATGGAAGCCATATTGATGATTTTTCCGCTGCCCTGTTTGAGCATTTCGCGCCCTGCTAACTGGCAGAGTACAAAGACAGCGTTTAAGTTTACATTCATGACGGTATCCCAGTCTTCCAGGGTAAAGTCTTCACAGTGGTTTCTGCGCTGAACACCAGCATCGTTTAGAAGAATATCAATTTTACCGCCGAGCATTTTTAGGGCTTCATTAAACATGGCGGGAATTTTGTCGCGTTCCCCTAAATCTGCACGGATTCCTGCAACATCAAGTCCTTTTGCGCGCAACTCTTCGGCAGTTTTTAAAACACCTGCGGAAGAGCCGACGATTACGACTTTTGCACCTGCTTCGGCAAGGCCTTCCGCCATGCCGCGGCCCAACCCTCTGGTACCACCGGTAACCAGAGCGGATTTGCCGCTCAAATCAAACATATTTTTCATGATAGCCTCCACTTAGTCAAAACAGAACATTACTTTAATCGCACCACTGCCCTTGGTAGTAACGAGGTCAAACCCTTTTTGAGCCTCACTTACTGGAAGAACATGAGTGATGATTTTTTCAAACCCGGGATCTGCCGCTACAATTTTTGCCGCAATGGCAAAATCTTTTTTGCGGTAAACCCGTGTGAACTGAATGTTTGTCTCTTTAAACATGCCTTTAATCAGCGGCAGAGTGGCAGGCTTTGCGTAAGCTGCGATAATCAAAATGGTGCCGCGTACCTTTACTGCATCAAGAAGAAGGCTTGCGACCGGCTGCACACCAGCACAGTCAATCACCCAGTCAAAACCGTTTCCATCGGTGCGGTCTTTGCAGTAAGCTTCCATCTCTTTCGGGAGCTTTGTCGGATCGACCACTTCAAATCCCATGGAGCGGGCGTAGTCAGCGCGCAGAGAATCAGTTTCCATCATCAGAATGGAAGAAGCGCCGAAAACACGCAGGGTCATAGCGGTAGCAAGACCGATCGTGCCGCAGCCAAAGACGAGAGCATTATCTCCGGGGCGGAAATTCCGCTCGCGCAAAGCGTGAACACAAACAGCTACCGGTTCCACAAAGGCGCCCATCTTATTCGAAACTTTATCGGAGAGAGGAATAATATTGTCTTTCGGAACTTCTACATATTCGGCAAAGCCGCCGTCACAGTCGATCCCAACAAGTCCCAGCGTGTTGCAGACGTGCATATTGCCGGTTCTGCAGGGCTCGCATTTGCCGCAGGAAAGCAGCGGATAAACAGTGACCCGTGTTCCTTTTTTAATTCCGGGGACGTCGTCGCTTTCGAGCGTACCGGAAAATTCATGACCCATAATCAGCGGCGCTTTTGCACGGGGATGGGTGCCGTGATAAATATTCTGATCGGTGCCGCAGATTCCTGCGTGCGAAACTTTTATAAGCGCCCAACCTTCGCGGGGCAGAGGCTTTGGTACATCGCGGACGCTAATGGTATTGGCCCCTTCATAAACGATTGCTTTCATTTTAGAACGTGTACTCCTTTCAAAGAGAGATCCTTAAATGTGATTGATCGGATAATGAACCGGCTCTCCGTTTAAGAAACGAACGGCCTCTTCGGCACATTTGCGTTTAAGTTCCAGAGCGGCCTCTTCCGAATACCATGCCATATGGGGGGTGATAATCAGATTCGGGTGTTTAAAGAGCGGACTGTTATGATCGAGTGGTTCTTGATTGACAACATCGATTCCGGCGCCCGAAAGCTTTTTGGAAGTGAGTGCTTCGTCGAGCGCCTCTTCATCCACAAGCCCTCCGCGGGAGACGTTGATAAAATAGGAACCATCTTTCATTTTTGCAAATGCTTCTTTGTTCATCATGTGACGATTCCCGGCATTTAACGAGCAGTGCATCGAGATAACGTCGGATTGCTTTAAAAGCTCATCGAGAGAAGCACAGTAAGTAATATCCTGCGGAAAATGGCGGCTGGGGCTCTTATAATCAGGGTCAAAAGCAATGATCCTGCAGCCCAGAGCTTTTACTCGTTTGGCGAATTCAGAACCGATCCGGCCGGTGCCGACGATACCGACCGTTAACGTTGAGAGACGGTGCACCGGAATGGACTCTGCATAATTCCAGGCCCCTTCCTTTGTACGGTTGCCGAGAAGCCATGCTTTGCGCACACAGGCGAGCATCAAAGTCAGTGCGTGATCGGCGACTTCATTCATGCCGTAATCCGGCACGTTGCAAATTTGGACGCCGTATTTGTCGGCGTCTTCCAGATTGACATTATCAACGCCAACGCCGTAACGTACAATCATTTTTAGAGACGGAACGCCTTTGAAGACTTTTTCATTCATTGGTGCATATTGATTTAGAAAACATACGGCACCTTGGCATTCTTTAATCACTTCGTCTTCGGTGTGGCAGTGCAGCCATTTAAAACTGCAGCCGGCTTTATCGAAAACGGATTTTTCCATATCGACATTGTTGTGATCACAGTCACAAATGATAATTTTAGGATTTTGTTCCATGATACTGTTCCTTTCCAAAAAAGATTACGCGATCAGACCAAGTGCAGACGGAATCGTCAAAGACAATCCCGGAATAAAGGTGACCATCAGCAGCGTGATCACCACAACCGCGAAGAACGGCAGCAGCAGACGGATAACCTGTTCAATCTTGACATTGCCGATCTTGCAGCCTGCAAACAGGATTGCACCGACCGGAGGAGTGATCGTGCCGACACAAAGGTTCATAACCATCATCAGTCCGAAATGAACCACACTCATGCCCCAGCTCTGTACGATTGGCAGGAAGATTGGGGTGAAGATCAGGACTGCCGGGGTCGGATCCATGAAGGTACCGACAATCAGAAGGATGAAGTTCATGATGAGCAGAATGACGACCGGATTGTTGCTGACCCCTAAGAGGCCATGTGCAATCATCTGCGGAATCTTGGTAAAGGACATAACCCACGACATGATGGAGGAAACACAAACCAAAAACTCTACGATTGCAGTCGTCTTGACAGAATCCAGCAGAATTTTGGGGAGGTCGCGAATTTTTAGGTTGCGATAGATAAAGCTCAAAAGCAAAGAATAGACAACGGCGATTGCAGAGCCTTCGGTTGCGGTAAATACGCCGCCGAGGATACCACCGATGACAATAACAATCAGAAGCAAACTTGGAATGCCCTCCCAGAGGGTTTTGAGAACTTCTTTAGCGTGATAGCGTTCTGTATCAATATAACCACGCTTTTTTGCCATAAATCCAGTAAGAATCATGCAGGCAACGCCCCAAAGGATACCAGGAATGTAGCCTGCCATAAAGAGGGCGGCGATGGAGACAGAACCGGCGACGGTGGAATAAACGATCATGATGTTGCTTGGGGGGATCATCATGCCCGTAGGGCCGGAAGCGATGTTAACAGCTGCGGAGAACTCTTTGGAATAACCTTCTTTTTCTTCCATTGGCCCAAGGATAGAGCCCATAGCGGAAGCAGCGGCAACGCCGGAACCGGAAATTGCGCCGAAGAGCATGTTTGCGACGATGTTGGTCTGTGCAAGGCTGCCGGGCAGACGATGCGCAATTAACTTTGCACAGCCGATCAATCGCTTGGCGATACCGCCGTTATTCATGATATTGCCCGCTAAGACAAAGAATGGAATGGCGAGCAGAGAAAATGAGTTGGCGCCGGTAAACATTCGCTGTGAAGCGGTAATCATTGCCTTATCAAAGGGGAGGATCACCATGATGGCAGCGGCGGAGCTGATTCCGATGGAAAGACCAATCGGGAAGCCAAGACAGAGGGTAATGACGATGCCGACGACCATAATCAGTGCGGCAAGTGTAGCGCTGTTCATGTATCAGATTCCCCCTTCCCTGTGGTTGGTGCCGGTTTTGCGGCAACTTTTTGATGATATTCGACAACTGCGAGGCAGATGTTATAGATTGCATAAAACAGCATTACAAAGCCGCAGATCGGAATCGCTATGTAAATGATTCCCATAGGGATCTGCAAAGAAGCATCCACCGTGGTCATTTGTTTGAGTGCACCCTGATAGCCGCCGACAATCATAACGCCCCATGAGAAAATGAGCAAAACAAGATTGGAAAGAATCTCAACGACTAGGTAAGGCATCGGGGATAATTTATCTTTGATTACCGTGATGTTCAGATGCTCGCGCAGGCCGAAAACATAAGCACTGCCGAACATGATCATCCAAACGAAAAGGTACTGTGCGAGTCCTTCGGAAATAGCACTTGGCTTATTAAAGAAGTAGCGTGTAATTACCTGATAGGTAACAAGGATTGTCATAATGGCAAGAATGATAATGTTGCACCATTCCATAATCTTGTCAATGACCCTTTTTACCGCTGTAAAAGCATGCATTGATGTAGAACCTCCTGTTCTCTTTTCCCTCTTTAGCAAAAGAGACCCGCAGGAGCCTGCGGGCCTCTTTTGAAATTCTCAAAAGGGTTATTTCAGCTTCTGAATTTCTTGATAGATAGATTTTGTCATATCACTGCGGTTGGAAACGCTATCGATCAGGGGCTTCATAGCGTCCTGGAAAGGTTTAATATCAACAGTGGTGATGGTGACACCCAGTTCATTCTTGCACTTTGTGTAATACTCATCGCGGAGTTTTGCAGAAAGGCTGAACATCGTATCAACGGATTCGTTAGCAACTTTCTTCAGAGCTTTTGCATCAGCATCGGTCATGCCCTTAAAGAGGCTGGAACTGATGATCAATTCGTCCGGGATCATCAGATGGTTTGTCTCGGAGAAATAAGGAGCAACTTCGTATTGTTTCAGATCAACATAAGTAATGATGTTGTTCTCAGCGCCGTCCAGAGTACCTGCCTGAATTGCGGAGTA